>JAGXKX010000089.1 GCA_018335015.1 Candidatus Bipolaricaulota bacterium | reverse complement strand
ACGGTGGAAATTAGGAATTTGTCCAAGATAGTCTGGAGGTGAATCCGGCGGAAGGAAACTTGTAAACTTGTAAAGAAAAAATTCTGGGTCTTAACGGAATCCATTAAGAACCGACCAGTAGAAGTCTACTAAACTTCTACTACACAAAAGCCCCGCGTTAACCGAGGCTTTTGTGTCTCGAATTACTGCTCCTAAATAAGTTTTTCGACCGACTTTTATTATACATTTATGCAGTGTTATTTTCTACAAGCTATCTGTCCCTTACCTGGCTGTCGGAACTTGTCCACTGCTGAGTTTTTAGGTTAATTCAGTTGAGGGGTAAAGGACAGATAGCAGTCATTCGGGTCAGTCAGATAAATACCCCGCTGGCGAAAGAGCTGAGTTAAATTTATTGGAGCTCTTCAAGTATTGCTTCTACGTCGTTTTCGACGGAACCTATCGGTTTTAGGTTAAATTTGTCGACCAATACGTCAAGGACGTCCTCCGAGACAAAAGCGGGAAGCGTCGGACCCAGCCGTATCCCCTCCACTCCCTGGCTCAACAACGCCAAAAGTACGGTCACTGCTTTCTGCTCGTACCAGGCGATATCGTAGGAGATCGGTAGTTCGTTTAAGTCGTCGACGCCGGTTGCTTCCGCGAGTTCCTTGGCGATTTTTATCAGCGAGTAGGAGTCGTTGCACTGACCGGCGTCCAGGATACGCGGTATTCCGTTTATCGTGCCGAGGTCAAGCTTGTTGTAGCGGAATTTGGCACAGCCGGCAGTCAATATAATGGTGTCATCAGGTAGTTCCCGGGCGACGTCTTTGTAGTAATCCCTGGAAGCGTGTCTGCCGTCGCAGCCACCCATGACGACGAACCCTCTGATATCACCTGATTCTATTCCCTCTATAATGTCGTCTGCCCGGCTCAGGACGGCGTCGTGAGCGAACCCGCCGGGTATGGAGCCGGTTTCCAGCTCCTTTGGCGGTTCTGTGTCCTTTGCGTGATCGATTATCTCCCAGAAATCCTTCTGGCCGCCGTTTGTCCTGTCCTCTATATGCGGAAGCTCGGGAAAGCTGACTACCCCGGTCGTGTAGACTCTTTCCTTATAGGAGTCTTCAGGAGGAACAATACAATTGGTCGTCATTAAAATAGGACCGTTGAACTTTTCAAATTCCTCGTTCTGTTTCCACCAGGAGTTCCCGTAGTTGCCGACGAAGTGATCGTATTCTTTGAATGCCGGATAGGCGTTTGCCGGCAGCATTTCTCCGTGCGTGTAGACGTCAACGCCTTCGCCTTCGGTCTGCTCCAATAGCTCCTCCATGTCCCTGAGGTCGTGTCCACTAATCAGAATTCCCGGGTTTCCTCTAACCCCTAGGTTTACTTCCGTAGGTTCAGGGTCGCCGTATGCTCCCGTGTTGGCCTTATCCAGCGTTTCCATGGTCTCCACGGCAATGTTACCCGCCTCTACAACCAGATTAACTAAGTCGTCTACGCCCAGGCTATCGTCCAGGGTCGCGGCGAGCCCCTTCTGGATGAAATCAAAGATCTCCTGTTTCTTTTCATTTAGAACGTAGGCGTGATCGGCGTAAGCTGCTATACCCTTAATTCCATAAGTCAGCAGTTCCCTTAAGGAGCGAATGTTCCTGTCCTCGGTAGCCTTTACTCCGACTTCTTTTGCTTTTTCGTAGTAATCCTCGGCTCTGTGGGACATCCAGGTCGCTGCCTCCGGAAGCTCCCCATCGTCTACTTCACCATTTGCGGATTCGTATTTTTTTCTAATACTATCCCTGACTTCGAGAGCTCGGCTTATTCTGTGCTTGAACCAGTCGTCGTCGAAGTTCGCGTTTGTGATCGTGGAGAAAAGGCTTTCCGTTACAAATACATTCGTTTCTTCATCCGTGATTCCTTCTTCTTTAGCTTTTTCTCCGTAATATGAGATTCCTTTAAGTAGCCAGATCAACAAATCCTGTAAGTTGGCCGTTTCCGGCTCCTTGCCGCAGACACCTTTTACCGTACAGCCTTCGTTGCCGGCGGCTTCCTGACATTGGTAACAGAACATGCTCATAAGTAAAATTTCCTCCTGTGTTTTAAGTTATACATTTAAAATTTGTTCACTCGATCATGTTGAGCCCGGTCTCCCTGTGAACCCACTCAGTACAGCTCTCTGTCTGGCTAAGGTCTTCCCCGGTCAGCTGGCAGTGATGGGGACGCTCGCCGGAGCTTCCGCCATCCCGGTCGAAAAACCGACAGTATTGACAGGTTAAAGCGGTGCTCAGGTAGCCCTGGCTTTGCATTGCGCCGGCAATTTCGACGAGGTCCTTACTTAGTTCATTCTGGTGGTGCTCCGTAAGCCCACGGACAATTCCCTGGAGAGTTTGGCCAATCTCGGTTATACCTTCGGCAATTGATTTGCCTTTTTCCGTTAACTCGAGTTTTACTTTTCTTCTGTCCGCTTCACTTCTTTTTCTCTTTACCAGTCCCTTTTCGACCAGGGATTCAACTACTCTGGATGTCGTTGGCTGGGCAATCTGTAATCTTCTGGCTATTGAACTGACGTTCTTGTTCCGATTATGGGCTCCGGAAAGAAAGATGACCGTCTGGATCTGGGTGGAAGAAATATCGAGTTCCTTTCCTTTCGCCCTGATGAGTTTATTAATACCCTGCGATATTCTGTATAATAAAAGAGAAATTTTCCCTGGTGCTTCGGAAAGGTCGCTTTTATCCGTAAGGATTTTTATCACCTTAAATAGCTTTGCTAAAACATAGCATTGTTATATAATTAATCTACAGTATGATCTCCGTAAGTTCAAGACCCGGTTGTAAATTTATTCACTATTAATTGGGGAAGCGGTAAAAATTCTCTAATACGGGAGAAGGAGGTAAATCCCATGAACGAAACTGAAGAACCGAAGAAGGAAAGAATCAAGGAGCTGTTGCGGGAAATTAACGAAAGGGGCGAAATTGGTGAATTAAAGGAAGAGTTCAAAGACCTATTACGTGAAATATCCCCGATGGAGATTCCGATGATGGAACAGGAGATGATGGAAGAGGGCGTGGACGCCGAAGAAATCGCCAGCATGTGCGACATCCACGTCGAGCTGTTCCGCGAGTCCGTTCAGGATAAATTTGACCTGGAAGGGCTCGGTGACGGGCATCCGCTAAAGAGCTTCTATCTGGAAAACGAGGAGATAACGAAGGACGCCGAAAAGCTCGGGCTCAGAGTTAAGGACGTTAAGCAGGGCAAGAAAGGTGGCAAAGCTTTCGGCGAGCTTGCTCAGTTAGCCGGTAAGCTGAATAAAATAGGTCGAACTCATTATACCCGCGAGGAAATGTTGTTATTCCCCTACATAGAACGACGCGGAATCACTTCAGTTCCTGAAGTCCTCTGGCGAAAGCACGACGAGACTAGGGATAAGATAAAGGACCTGCTGGGCCTGCTCGACAGGGATTCCTGGGAGGGTAAACCGCCGATCGAAGAAATAACTGGAACTGCCAACGAAGTATCTCAGAGCGCAATTGACATGGTTTTTCGGGAAAACAACATTTTGTACCCGACTGTAAAGGAACTGCTCTCCGACGGAGAGTGGCTCGCGATTCACAATCAGAGCCAGGGGGTAGGATACTACGAAATAGAACCGGCCGACTGGAGGAACCCCGACGTGGAACCGAAACAGCCTTACGAGGTAACTGAGGGCATTGAGAAAGGCCAGGTGGAGAATCTCCCACGGGAAATTAAAGGTATGGTAGACGTAAGTTCTCTTGAGACTGACGACTACAATCCTGTTAGAGCTGGAGATCAAAACCTGGACTTTGGCTTCCTGAATGAGACCGAACTGGACGGGATATTTCGGACTCTGCCGATTGACGTGACTTTTATCGATAGGGAGGACAGGGTCAGGTACTTCTCCGGCGGGGAAAGAATTTTCCCACGGACGAAGACCGTACTTGGCAGGCCGGTTCAGAACTGTCACCCGCCGGACAGCGTCGACGTCGTCAATAACATCCTCGAGGAGTTCAAAGCCGGAAATCGGGAGGAAGCGGAGTTCTGGATCAGTATGGGGCCTAAATTCGTCCACATCAGGTATTTTCCTGTCAGGAACGAGGAAGGAGAATATCTCGGCACGCTCGAAGTAACACAGGACATAAAGGAAATACAGGAGCTCGAGGGAGAACGGAGACTTCTCGACTGGGATTAATTAATGTCCCTTCGTATCCTGTGAGGGATTTTTCTACAATGGGAGGAAATCCATGAGTTCACCACGTGAAGTAAAGGAGATATCACCTGACGTTTACTGGGTTGGTGTGAGGAACTGGGAAAGGAAGTTTTTCGACAAACTCGTGCCTTTGCCTGAGGGAACTACGTACAACGCCTACCTGTTTCAGGGTTCGGATAATTCCAAAACATCTTTCTGAAGTCCCGGTTGCCTTTCGACTTTGATTCCCAGTCTACCTCCTGTCCCGTCTACGACTCAAAAACGTATTCCGCCAGGGCTTCCTGGAACCGGAAGAGCCGCCCCACGAAATCCACGTATTCCTGCCGTTCCAGCTTTACTATGATATTCCAGCCTAATTCGATTAACTTGCCCTGGAGATCTTTGACCTCTAAAGTAAATTGGTCTTCTAGTTCTTTTCTTTTAATTGAACTCAAATGACTTTCGAGTTCGGAATAGGCCTTTTTGGCTCCTTCGAAATTAAAGTAAAGACTTTGGCGCCCGTATTCCAGCAGGTGGACCAGTTTTTCCCTCCCGGGGATGCTTTCTTTCTCGAGTAAGTTTAACGCGGCTCCGTACTCTCCCTGGTCAATTAGTGTCTGGATCGATTGTTTTGTCAGGAGTTTTCTGATTGTCTCTTTGTGAGGCAGGGGGGTAAAACGCCCGGACTCGGGTTCTCGCTGATATAGCTCGACGTTGTTGAAGATCGTGGAGGCGTGTATTAACAGGGCAGCGTCCATTACGGGTGCACCCCGCGAAAGGGAGGATATTTACCTGGTTTTTTTCGCCGTAAGTTTTCTCGATTTGTCTCTTTATTACTAGTCCGTGGTTTAAGCTGACCCTCAGGCCCTTTTCCATACCTTCGGTGAAGATTAGATAAACCCTTTCTACTTTTTCGAACTCTTTAAGATACGGTGAAATAACTGGCAGGGAAATCCGGTCCGTTTCTTTGGGAAAGTTTCTAAATACCTTCCAGGCTTCATCTGGATCCAGGGAGTTCTCATTAACCTTTACGTCGTTTGCGCTGACGTTGAAGAAAATCGAGTTGCTCATTTTACCTTTCCCGGTCGCTAGCCGGAAGTCTCCTCCAGTTGAGTGGAATAAACGATTGCGTCCTCTGAACAGACGTCGATACACCTGTCACAATGGTAGCATTCGGCCTTATCATCGACTCTGGCCGCCTCGTTTGTCGGGCAGGCTACCTCGCAGAGTCCGCAGTCCGTGCACCGATCATTACGCCTTAGCTTGTAGATGCTTTGCTTCGAGCTAAGGGATAACAAAAAGCCATAGGGACATACTCCACGGCAGAACGGCCTGTAAACGAAAATAGACAGTACGAGAATACCCAGAAAGACGTAGAAAAAGATCGATCCGATACTTAGATAGAAGAAATCCCGAAGTCCGAAAAACCCGAGTATTTGTCTGGACGCGAGAAAGCCAAACCCGAGGAAAATCCCGAATACGGCAAGTTGTACCCAGAAAAGGAGTCTCTTGCTAGATATTTCAAATTTTTTGGTCGGAAGCAAGTACGGCCATGCTTATCGCCAAAAGCGAGCTTTTTTGACTTTCTAATTTATTCATAATTAGACTTCCTCCGTTAATTCTGGCAGTGTTTCCGGGTCGAATATATTCTCCGGTAGCTCCGAGTTTATCTCGTATTCCTTCCACGTTAGCACCGTTTTGCTTCCCCTTTGCTTATTTTCCATAGTCATCTTCTTTACGACCCAGAAATCCTTGATTTTCTCTATACTGGAATTCCGCTGAACTTTTAACAACTCTCCGTCCAGGTCATAGTATTCGACCTTTTTCGGCTTCCAATTTTTCTCGCTGATCCAGGATCGAACTTTACTGTATCCCGCGGTTTCGGGGTTTTCGGCTACCCCCTCTACTACGTATATTTTCTCTCCGTCCGAACTTTCCTCCCGGAGAAGTTCGTAGTTATATTCCTCCGTGTTTCTCGAGCCTAAATCGTCATACGTAAAGTCCGCCCCCATGAATTTTTGATTGCTTGCTTCCTGGCTTATTTCTTTAGTTATGTCCAGTGACGGAAGATAAAGCCAGGTGTTCTCCACCCCTTCCTCGTTTACGGTTTTTAACAACCCCGTACCGGCGACGC
>JAGXKX010000088.1 GCA_018335015.1 Candidatus Bipolaricaulota bacterium | reverse complement strand
TGAGGTCGACTACTTTCTGGAGTAATTCCTCTAACTGAGTCCGGCCGTCGTCTTGTTTAACTCCCAAAAATATTACCATCCCATAGTCGATTGAACCTTCTACTTCTCCATCTACCTTTACTCTGGCATTTTCGACTACTTGAATTAAACCCTTCATTTTTCTCCTCCCTTAAATATTGTTATGCTCAATTCTTTCACTCCGAGTTTTCGCTCGATTAAAATTGAAACCACAACCCGTGTTCTATAATGGTGAAAAAGTCAAATCGTATTAATCTCAGTCCTTTCATCACTATTCAGAAACGAGCTGTTGGACAGAAGAAATAACAGTATTTTTTAGTCCTAGCCGTCTGCCCCTTACCTGGCTGCCGGGATTTAGTCTACTGGTGGATTTTAAGGTTAAATCAGTTGCCAGGTAAGGGGCAGAAGGCATATTAGGACAAGACAATGATGTCCAACGAGGGTGAAAGAGCCGGGATTCATCATCTCTAATGGATGGTTTTCAGCTTTCTCCTCGGACCAGGGAAGTAGCTATCATACCCGCCAGCCGAATAGGTTCAGGTAGCACCGACTGCGTAGCCATTACTTTTAAAGCCCTTTCAGCTTCTGTATTAGAAAGATTCGCAGTTTGATAATATACACGGTGATCGTCCAGCTCGAACCCGCTAATCTCTCCGGCGTGCCTGACCGCACGCCACCTTTGCTGGAAATTAGGCAGGTTTTTCAGGGCGGATTTGAACGATTCCAGATCGACTTTCTCTCTCGTTACCGACAGAACTGGCATGTTCGTTTTTTCCGATATTTTCGAGATATCCACCACGTTGAATCCGGCAAGAGTGATGCCGGAAAGTACGACCAGGTTCAATTCCTCTTTGTGTTTACTTTCAATTATGGCTTTAGAGATATGGCGAGTCCCGTTAAGACCGTCCACGGCGACTTCCCTCTTAATGACTCCGTCGACTGGTCCGCCACCGCGGGTAATGACGCCGACCAGGGGGGTCGGTTCCGATTGTCCGAAGTCGAACGGTCCCTCGTTCCAGCCGATGACCTTGCTCTGTTCCTTTATATGCATGGTTAATTTAAATTCGAAACTTTTATTTCACAGTACTATCTTACCGGGTTTCCAACCTGTAGAAAAGTCTTCCGGAGAATATTGCTATTCGGTCGGTAACTCGAGATCGCCGAGAGAAATTCCGGAGGTGGGTAAGTCTGTCTTATCGGTAAGGGTCAAAATGCCCGATATCACCCGCTGTTTGTTACAACTTGATTAGTAGGTTACACTGATCCGGTCTCGGTTGAGAAGATTGTCGGAGGAGGGTGTGGTTTGAGTGGCAACGCCCACTGGCCTATTTTGTGGTTTGTTCATCACTTGTGTAGAATTATCCTGGTTAGTAAAGTTTTTGTTGAACTATTCTGGGGGTGATAGTTAAAGGTAGCTGATTAACTTAATTTTTTGGAAACCCGTTTTTCCCCGTTTTTGGTTCGAAAGGTAAGTCCTAACTTCAAGCAAAAATCTCAAGGAGGAGTTTATGAAAACGATTAACCTGAAGTTTTTTACGACTTTGCTCCTAGCGTTAGTTCTTAGTTTGGGACTAACGACCGCAGTCGGATTTGGCCAGGACATGGAGGAGTTGACGGTTGGCACCAGTGCCGGTTTCCCCCCTTTTGAAATTATGGAGGAAGGAGACCTGGTAGGGTTCGACGTAGACCTGATGGAAGCAATTGCCGAGGAACAGGGACTTGATCTACAGTGGCGCGATCTGTCGTTCGCGTCCCTTATTCCGGCACTAGATGCGGGCAAGGTTGACGTTGTTGCTGCGGCGATGACCATAACCGCGGAGCGGGATAAGAAAGTGGACTTTAGCGACCCCTACTGGTCTGCAGATCAGGCAGTTATAGTGAGGGAAGAGTCCGAGTTGAATGTAGTCGAAGCCCTGATGGGAAGTCGCATGATAGGAGCTCAGACGGGTACTACAGGAGCATCCTGGGTTAAGGAAGAGTTGATTGAAAAGAAAATTATCGGCAATTCCGTTCTTCGACATTATGATACTTACGTAATGGCAGTGCGGGATCTGGTAAACAAAAACATAGATTCGGTGGTCGTCGATACCCCCGTCGCAGAAACCTTCACAGAAAGGCAACCCGTGAAAGTAATTGCTCGACTCGTAACAGGCGAAAATTACGGCCTGGCTGTTAAAGAGGGAAATTCCGAGTTGGTAGCTGAACTCAATTCAGGTCTTCAGAAGATAAGAGATAGCGGAAAATACGACGAACTGGTGGAGAAGTGGTTCGAATAGACAAGCTTCGAATGGTCAAACTTAGAGATGGGTCAGGGGAAGCCCCTGGCCCATCCTCCAGGAGTTCCTGATGATACAACCTTTTATTAGTAACGTAAACTTTGGCTGGTCTATAATGCCGACGCTCCTTCAGGGGACGATAGTTACCCTTGAACTCACGTTTTTTAGTTTGTTGCTGGGATTCCTGATAGGGTTGCCTCTTGCCGTCGGGCAGGTTTACGGGCAGAAAGTCGTAACTTCCATGATATCGTTCTACGAAAGGGTGGTCAGGAGTGTTCCGTTGTTGGTGATACTGATGCTTGTATTTTACGGACTACCCTGGATCGGGCTTAATCTGCCTCCTTTTCTCGCGGCAGTGATCGGAATAGGGGTCAGGTCCTCTGCTTATCAGTCGCAGATATTCCGGGGTGCCATTCAATCTATAAAGAGCGGACAACTACTCGCCGCCAGATCAATCGGCCTGTCTCGCGTTCAGGCGATCAGGTATATAACCATTCCGCAGGCACTCAGAAGGTCGATACCGCCCTGGGCAAACGAGTTTACAATCGTGCTGAAAGATACGCCGCTTGCCTACGCACTGGGGGTCGTGGAGCTGCTCAGGGAGGGGCGTTATATTATCTACAGCACGTTCAAACCGATGGTCGTATTTATATCCGCCGCCTTGATTTATTTCGTTCTGACCCGGTTCGGTAATTCCATCCTGGAGTACGTGGATAAAAAGTTGAAAATTCCCGGTTACGAAACCGGCAGGAGGATGCGTTGACCTTTCTTTTTTTCGTAGTAATTAGAGGTGGATAATGAGTTTCTTCAGATTTGCCTGGGATATACTTCCCGCGCTGGCCAATGGGCTAAAAGTAACCCTGTGGTTGACGGCGATAGGCATTTCCATTGGTACTGCGCTGGGAACCTTTCTGGCCCTGGGAAAGATATACGGCAACAAGCCCCTCCGGTGGTTGACCGGGAGCTATATTGAGTTATTCCGGGGTACGCCTTTGCTCGTTCAGCTTTTTATCCTTTATTACGGGTTACCGGCCTGGGGACTCAGGTTATCGCCCGAGCTGGCTGCCATCATAGGGCTGGGGCTGAATTCGGGAGCTTATTCGGCGGAATACTTTAGGGGAGCAATTCAGTCCATAAACGAAGGTCAGATGACGGCCGCAAGGAGTATGGGGCTGACGAAGATAAAGGCCATAATATATATCATCCTTCCTCAAGCTCTGAGGCTTGCCATCCCTTCCTGGTCGAACGAGCTGATCTACTTGCTCAAATACACTTCTCTGGCCTACATAATCAATGCCCCCGAACTAATGGGTCAGGCGAAAATAATCGGGGCCGAGACGTTTAGGTACTTAGAAGTGTTCTCCGTTGTAGCTCTAATTTACCTGGTTATAGTTCTCATCCTGACCAGGTTGCTTGATCGCGTCGAGAACGCGCTCAAAATACCTGGATTCGAGATTCGTTAACCAGCCCCGCTTGGAGAATTGTCTTCGCAGGGGCCAGGAGACCGAATGCTGGCGGACGTCTTGGGGCGCTAGCCACTAAGATAGGTTGTTTAACGTTAGCTTGACTGGGTGGAAGTTTTGTTCTAAGATAAATTTGTCTGACATATGACAGCTTTCTAGAGCGGGGGTTCGAGATGGAGTTTGAATTTCAGAAACTGGAGCAGCGAAAGAAACCCCTTCACGTTGCAAGTCAGCTGGTTAGCGCCATCAAGGCCGGTAACTTTGAAGTGGGGGACAAGCTGCCCACGGAGGAGGAACTCTCGGAACGGACGGGGGTAAGCCGGGCTTCGGTTAGGGAAGCTCTGGCGGCTCTGAGGTTGGGAGGGATAATTGAAACGAAGGTAGGTAAAGGAACTTTTGTCAGGCAGGTACCGGAAGAGGATACAGTACGCGAGAAGTTAATAAAGGTACTAATCGATAATCCAAAACCACTCGAACTCCAGGAAGCGCGGACGGCCTTCGAGGTCGGGGTGGTTCAAATAGCCGCGAAGAAATTTAGCGAAGACGACGAACAGAAGTTGGAGGCTACGCTTGACGAAATGGGCGACGCGGCCCGAAACGACAATTACCAGGAGTTTCTGGATCTCCACAAAAGATTTCACCTCCAGGTAGCCGGAGCGACAAGGAACGACGTCATAGAAGATACTCTCAAGAACCTTCAGGGAATAATGAACGATACAATGTGGCGAAAATTGGAAAAGATGCACTACCTGCCGGACAAAAGGGAATACCTGATGGAGTCTCTGCGAATCCACAGGGAAATATTCATTGCTCTGAAGAAAAATGACCCGGTCCTGGCCGGCAAGCGAATAAAAAGCCACTTTGAGAGATATTCTTAAGACGGGTTTCGGAAATTGTGTAGGCGCCGGAGCCACCTAAGTTTTGATGCTATAGTGAGAATCAAGACATTACTTATAAAAAAGGAGAATTGGTAAATGTTATCGGAACAAGAGAAAAATAAGGTGTTTAACAAGGCTCTGTACGTTTTGGAGAAAGTGGGCGTAGAGATAAGGCACGATGAAGCGCTGAATCTGCTCGGGGAGGCGGGTGCCAGGGTCGAAGACAGTAGGGTCTACCTTAAGCCCTATCACGTGGAGGAAGCTCTGAGGTCGGCTCCGAAGTACGTGCCGATCTACGATCGGGACGGAGAACTCGCTCTCGAACTGGGAAGCGCGGAGAATTACTTTGGTCCGGGTTCGGATAATCCCAGCACGGTTGACCTGGAAACGGGAGAAAGGAGGCAAAGCAAGCTTTCGGACGTGAAAAACTTCAGCCTGCTTGTGGATGCTCTGCCAAACATGGATTTTCTGATGAGTATGGCTCTACCCCAGGACGTCCCGACCAGGCTGGCTGACCTCTACCAGTTCAGGACCATGACAGTCAACAACAGCAAACCGTTCGTCTTTACGTCGGCCGACAACAGAAATACCGCGGAATTATTCGAAATGGCGACGGCAGTTGCCGGTGGTAGAAAGGAGCTGGAAGAAAAACCGTTCTTCGTTCAATATACGGAACCTACCAGCCCTCTGGTCGGCAGTAAAGACGCGCTTGGCCGCCTGTTGCTGTCAGCCGAGTACGGAGTTCCTGCCACTTATACTTCCGGGACGCTTCCCGGGGCTTCTAGTCCGGCAACCCCGGCCGGGACAGTGGTCATGTCGCTGGCGGAGGAGTTGAGCGGAGTCGTGATATCCCAGCTCAAACGTCCGGGAGCTCCGGTGATAATCGGTGGAGCCGCGTCACCGATGGATATGAAAACGGCAGGCGCTTCCTACGGACTGCCAGCAGCTCTCCTGATAGATAAGGCACTCAGCGAAGTTAGCAAGTACCTGGATATGCCGGTTTTTAGCGAAGCCGGGTTCAGTGATTCCAAACTGATAGACGGTCAGCAGGCAATGGAGGCCTCGATATCCATTACCGAGATGGCCCGCAGTGAAGCTGATCTGATTCACGATGTAGGTTACCTGGAATCAGGACAGACCGGATCGCTGGAATCCGTGGTGATCGGGAACGAGATAGTTGGGTACATTCGAAGGCTCCAGGAAGGTATAAACCTGGATGAAAATCATCTGGCTATCGATGCCTTGAAGAGGGTCGGGCCCGGAGGACGCTTCCTGACTGACGAGTCGACTCTCGACACGTATAAGTCTCTCTACCAGCCCGAGTTACTGGATCGAAAGAGTTACGACAGCTGGAAGGAGTCCGGGGGTAAGGATCTCCGGGAACGGGCCCGTGAAAAAGCCAGGAAGGTCATCGGCGAGCACGAGCCCGAGCCCCTACCTGATGAGGCAGTTCAGGCCATGGATGAGATATTAGAAAAGAGTAAAGCAGAACTCGGCTGAGACTATTTTTAGGTTGAAGCTCCGCATTTCCGGAGGCTGGATGACTGAATCCCAATACAGCTCTAAAGACAGATTATATGCCGCTATTGGATCTGAAGAACCGGACAGAGTACCGGTATTGACTTACTCCAACCACTTCCAGATCCGTCAGGCAGGATATAGTTACAGCGAGGTGATGGAGGACGGAG
>JAGXKX010000087.1 GCA_018335015.1 Candidatus Bipolaricaulota bacterium | reverse complement strand
ACTCTGGACCGCGAAACTTCCGATCAGGCTCTTCGTCCAAGCTGATACCACCTCCGGGCTTTCCGAGCCGGAAAATTTCCGACTCGCGTGCTCAAACTGGTGCCTTCACGACGGTGGTTCTTATTTACAGGGAGTATTATGCATAAATATTTAACCTCATTCGGTTATGTAAATATCCCTCACCAGCACCCAGTTGAGTAATCATACCTGGTTTGATTTATGAACGACATACATTACAGGTAACCAACCTATAGCTTTTGTCACTGAACTTAACCAGGTAACAAAACTCAACTGGGTGCTGGAGAGCGAGGCCGAGATCGGAAGCAGCGATTTCACGCTGGGGAAATCGCCTGCGGTTTTGTCGAACAATTACCAGAGAACGTCATTCGAGCCCATGGAGTATATTTACGACCCCCTAACCGCTAGCTCTTTATTCTAAAAAGTCTCCGAACCTTTACTTTATCCCGGGTAGCTCCGTGCCAGTGTCGCCACGTAGACCCGTTCGGCCCCGGCGTCCTTCAAAACCCTGCTGCACTCGTCGACGGTCGAGCCGGTAGTAAAGACGTCGTCAATCAACAGCACGCGATCGTGATCGATCGTCTCATCGTAATCGAAACTCCCTCTGACGTTTTCCAATCTTTCCTCTCGACTTAACTCGGCCTGAGGTCTGGTCGCCTCCAATTTGACGAGAGTTTGAACGAGCGAAATCTCCGTTATTTGAGAGACTTTCCGGGCGAGTAACTCCGCCTGGTTAAATTTCCTATCTCTCAATTTTTTCCGGCTTAGGGGGACGAAAGTTAAGGCATCGACGTCCTCCAGCAGTTCACCCGTTTTACCCTTATCCAGTAAAGGAGCTAAATCTTTACTCAGCGCTTTTTCTCCTTCGTACTTCAACCCGGCAATCGCCTCTGCCAGACCCTTTCCGGGCCTGTATAGCCCAAAGGATCGGGCGAGGAAGAATTCTCGATCTCCTTTCGCACACTCTGAGCAGACTCCTCCGGACTCCGGGGCAGGTTTTCCGCATTTTTCGCAGATCGGGTCAGTGATTCGCTCGAACGAGTCCAGGCAGGACTCGCAGATGTATCGGTGGGTCGCTAAACCTTTGCCGCAAAGATAACAGTGAGGAGGGTAGAAGATATCCAGTATCGAATATCCCACCCTCCTCGCGAATTTCCGTGAAGCTTTCTCCAGAAAATTAACCAACTGGAGGAACTAAACTATGTATTCAGTAAGATCAATTATCTGGCTGGTGTAACCCCATTCGTTGTCGTAAAAGGCCAGCAGCTTGACCATGTTACCGTTGACAACGTCCGTGGAGGTCAGACCGACGTAGGAGGAATAGGGTCCGAGGATATCTCTGGACACTATCGGATCATTCGTGTATCCCAGAGCACCTTTCATCTCTCCTTCGGCGTATTCCTTGACCTTGCTATTAAGCTCTTCCACCGTGGTATCGCTTTCCAGCCTGGCGACAAGATCGGTCACGGAACCCGCCGGTGTCGGGACTCGCATTGCCATTCCATTTATCTTGTCCTCCATCTCCGGGATAACTTCTACTACCGCCGTAGCGGCTCCCGTCGTGGTAGGAACGATGTTCTCCGCTGCCGCTCTTCCTCTGGAGGCCTTTTTCCAGGCGTAAGGACTGTCGACGATCTTCTGAGAACTCGTATAAGAGTGGACGGTGGTGAAGAGGGCGCTCTCGATCCCGTACTCCTCCTGGAGCAACTTGACCGGAGGTGCAACGCTATTCGTCGTACAGGAAGCACCGGCGACAATATCGTGCTTGTTTTCGTCGTAGTCCCCTTCATTAATCTTCCAGACTATCTGGGGAATCTCGTCCTTGCGATCTCCTTTCGGAGGAGCGGAAACGAGTACCTTCGTTGCTCCCGCCGTCAGATGCTTTTCGGCATCCTCGTATTGTCTAAATACGCCGGTAGACTCGAGGGCCACGTCTACTCCCAGATCGCTCCAGGGTAGTTCTGCAGGGTCGTTGACCGAAAGTATCGGGTAATCCTCTCCGTTTACTACCAGACCGTCGTCGTTATAGTCGACCTCAGCGTCAAATCTACCGTATACCGAATCGTACTTCAGCAGGTACGCGGCCTGTTTTGGATCCTGTTGGATATCGTTAATCGCAACGATCTCAATACCGGGCATGCTTTCCGCAATCCGGAAATAGGCCCTACCAATTCTACCAAATCCGTTTATCCCGACTTTTACCATGTAAATCCCTCCTGGGTTTTTAGGTAATTATGAGAATTGAGTTTAAACTCTGGTAATCCAAACAAATTTTATCCATTAGTGAACAAAATCACAATGTCTATCAACCTTAATAGCCGAACTTTCTTCGCTCAGTTCTTACCGCTGTCGTACTTAATCGTCTAGCTTGAATAAACGCCCTTTACCGCTTACCTGGCAACTGATTTAACCTAAAATCCTACCAGTAGGCAAAATCCCGGCAGCCAGGTAAGCGGTAAAGGGAATGAAAAAATTAATCGCCCATTGAATAACAAGCCCCGGAGGATTTGCCAACAACCTCACGTAAAAAATATTCGTGTATTCCTTTTTCCTCGGTCAACTCCGGGTGAAATGTCGCGACCAAAACGTTCTCTTGCCTCAATAATACGGGGTCTTCCCCGTACCGGGCCAGCACTTTCACGCCAGGACCCACTCGTTTGACCCTCGGAGCGCGTATGAAGACTCCGTGAAAAACCTCATCAGTTAACTCGTCGGTTACTTCGAGCCGGGACTCGAAACTTTCTATCTGACGACCGTAAGAGTTGCGCTCCACAGTGATATCCAGCAATTCCAGAGTGGGGGGCCCGTCTTGTAACTCATTAGCAAGAAGGATCAATCCAGCACAGGTTCCAAAGACAGGTAATCCACCCCGGACTTGGGATTGTATCAGTTTAAATAGGTCCCATTTTCTGAGAAGCTTGGATATGGCAGTACTCTCGCCTCCGGGGATAACCAACCCGTCAACCTCGCTCAGATCCCCGGGTCGTCTTACCGGACAGGTAGAGGTTCCTAACTCTTCCAGGACTTGCCTATGTTCGCGAAAATCTCCCTGCAGTGCCAGAACTCCAATCTGCATTAATTACCGCCCTTTACGTAAACCCGGCCCGGCAAAGGAACTATCTGGACTGGATAAATTCTTCCTCCTCCATGTCTTCCATGTTAATGCCTACCATGGGTTCGCCCAGATTCTCGGAAATTTTTGCCAGAGTGTCGGGGTCGTCGTGATAAGTTACAGCATCGACGATGGCTTTACCGCGAGGTTCGGGATCCTCGGATTTGAAGACGCCCGAACCGACAAATACGCCGTCAGCCCCCAGCTGCATCATCAGAGCCGCGTCTGCAGGGGTTGCTATTCCTCCCGCGGCAAAGTTAACCACGGGCAACCGACCTTCTTCGGCAACGACTCTGAGGATATCCCGTGGCGCACCCAGTTCCTTGGCGTAACTCATCAGTTCGTCTTCGGGCATGTTGACGACTTTTCTTATCTCTGAATTTATCCGTCTCATGTGTCTTACCGCTTCCACCACGTTTCCAGTACCGGCTTCACCTTTGGTCCTGATCATCGCCGCGCCTTCACCTATCCTTCTGGCGGCCTCGGCCAGATTTCTCGCCCCGCAGACTACAGGTACGTCTAGAATCCACTTGTCAATGTGGTTTTCTTCATCCGCAGGCGTTAGAACTTCTGATTCATCCACGTAGTCAACTCCCAGGGATTCCAGAATTCGTGCCTCGACGAAATGGCCGATCCGGGACTTTGCCATCACCGGAATGGAGACCTCTTCCATGATCTCTTTCACTTTTGCCGGGTCCGCCATCCGGGCCACGCCGCCCGCTTCCCTGATATCCGCCGGGACCTTTTCCAGAGCCATTACCGCTGCCGCGCCGGCGTCCTCCGCTATCCGAGCCTGCTCTGCGTTGACAACGTCCATTATCACGCCGCCCTTCAGCATTTCCGCCAGCCCGCTCTTTACCTTGAACGTCCCTTTCTCTACCATTACATTACACCTCCGAAAATACCTCCAAAATACCCGATTATTGGGTGGACTCGGAAATTTATTACTAAAACCACCTGAAAATACCCAGGATGATGCCCCGGGGATGAATCAGCTGGTTTTTGGTTCTCCAGCACTCAAACGGACCCAGACATCTTGATAGACTCCGAAGGTAATTATTTTGTATAAAGCTATCGATTAAACTGCTCAAAGACACCAGACCCCGTTTGAGTGCTGGACTATTGATGGAATTATAGAGTCCGATCGAGTCCATTCACTTTTCCTTTTCTAAACGCCAAAATATTATAGGTCCGCAGGGGTTCGGTTAGCAAGACTCGTTTGGGCAATTAACCGGTTATTACCCGTTAATCACTCTTTTAGTCGAGGCGGGCATTTCTTCCTTTGAAGTTTTAAATAACGAGGGGCGGTCCTATAATTACTCACCATGAAAGTAAAAAAAATCGAAGTAGGCTCGTTGGAAACTAACTGTTACGTACTGAGTTCGGACGGGGAATATGCAGTCATCGACCCCGGGGCCGACGCGGATAAAATCATTGCCGGCCTGGAATCCTCGAACCGGGAAGGATCCGAGGTAAAGTTCGTCCTGGCAACACATTTTCACTGGGACCACGTGGAGGCAGCGGCCGACCTGGTCAACCGGCTGAAGACGGACTTCTACCTGGGAGAAAAGGACCTGGACCTCTTTCAGCAATCCAGCGATTCCGGCCTCTCGACCGATCGGATATTAAAGGAGGGCGACACGGTCAATCTCGGGAGTAACAAGCTAAAAGTCTGGGAAACCCCGGGTCATACACCGGGAAGCATCTCGCTGGTCGAAGAAAAAGAGAGAAAACTTTTGGTTGGCGATCTGTTCTTTTCCTCCGGTTTTGGAAGGACCGACCTGCCGGGAGGGTCAAGGTCCGATCTGGAAGATTCTCTCGCCAGAGTTGTAGAACTGGACGGTGACTGGGAGATATTTCCCGGCCACGGCCCGACTTTTCACCTTGAAGAAAAGCTGAACTCTTCGCCGTTTCTCGCCGACATGAGACAAGAATAATGGATCGTCAGGATATAGATAAGGTAAGAAAAAAAGTAGATATCGTCGAGCTCGTCTCTAGATACGTCAACCTGAAAGAATCAGGCAACAGCTACAAGGGTGTGTGCCCATTCCACGAGGACAACGATCCTTCTCTGACCGTCGACCCTACGAAAAAGCTCTGGCACTGCTTCGGCTGTGGAGCCGGGGGAGACGTCTTCAATTTTCTCATGAAGATCGAAAACCTTTCTTTTCCCGACGCGGTCCGGGAACTGGCCGCTGAGACCGGGGTAAAACTACCGGAAAAAAGCGGGGACTCCCGCAAAACTAACCTGACCGAGTTGATGAACGAAGTCAACGAGTATTACAACTCCAACCTTCTTCGGGAAGGGCTGGGGAAAAAGGGTCGAAACTATCTAAAAGACAGGGGCTACGGTGAAGACACGATAAAGGAATTCAGCCTCGGCTACGCCCTTGACAGCTGGAACTCCCTGACGAACAAGTTCAAGGGAAAATACGGGTTGGATAGCCTGAAAAAGGTCGGGTTGATAAATGAATCCGAGGACGGCAGGCACTACGATCGATTCCGAAACAGGTTGATATTCCCGATCAGGTCCGTCCGGGGCAAGGTTATTGCCTTCGGCGGGAGGATCCTCGATTCGGAAGAGGAAGCTCCTAAGTACCTGAATTCCCCTAACTCACCTCTATTTCAAAAAGGAGAAACTTTCTACGGCCTCTCCGCGGCAAGGCGGGCGCTGGGCAAAACGGACCAGGCAATACTCGTTGAGGGTTATACGGACGTTATCGCACCGTCCAGCCGGGGAATTAAAAACGTGATTGCCAGCATGGGAACTTCCCTTACGGAAAAGCAGGTCGATCTTCTATCCCGGTACGTTTCGGAAGTCCTGATTGCCTACGACCGAGACCAGGCGGGAGAACAGGCAACCCTCAAAGGACTCAAACTTCTCCGTAACAAGGGTCTGGGGGTAAAAGTAGCAAAAATTCCCCAAGGGAAGGACCCGGCAGATATTATCGAGAACGAGGGAGCGGAGAAATTAAAAGAAATATTTAACGAGGCACAGCCATTTCACGAGTTCTACCTGGACCTGCTGAAAAGCGAGTACGACCTGTCAACCGTAGAGGGAAGGGAGAAAGCGTTAAAATCGAGTACCCGGTTCCTGAGCGAGGTAAAAAGCCCTCCGCTAAGGCACGAGCTGATTGACCAACTGAGAGACATGTTAAATATCTCCGCTTCGGAAATAACTCAGCGAATAAAATTGAAGGAAAGCAGCACCTCACCCGGACAGGGGCTAAAGGTCGACCGGACCCAGGAAGGGTTATCTC
>JAGXKX010000086.1 GCA_018335015.1 Candidatus Bipolaricaulota bacterium | reverse complement strand
ATGAATCAGTGCAATCAGGCGTCCATATTTGCGGCGGAAAATTCCTACTTTCAGCCACCAAAATACGAGAACTACAAGAACCAAAATTCTATCGGTGTATAAATCTCGCCCCAGCCCAGTTTGTCGTAAATTCAACTTGGGAGAAAAGGCCGGAGGTAGGACTGACAAAATGAGGCCCGTCAAGATTTACCTGCGAGTCGGCAAAAAAGTCATCTTTGGGTATGCAGCACGGGTATTACAATTATAATTTCTTTCCAAAGCTAGTTAGAGCTCTGATAAATTTCAAGGTTAGCAATCGGCATGGTTGAGGCTCAGTTGTTTTTCTCTTCGTACATAATATGGTCAGCTTCATTTAAGGCGTCTTCTACCGATCTTTCCTGTTCTGCGTTCCAGTGCGACACCCCCATCGCCAGTGTGAGGGGGAAGTCCAAAATATCCGATTCCTCGTTCCATTCGGAGAGCTTACCTCTTAGCCGGTCTACGGTATGTTTGGAGTCACCATTTGTTTCGGGCATCATGATTAGGAATTCGTCTCCCCCGTATCGAACGACAGTATCGGCGTCTCTTACGTTTTCCTTTAATATTTCTGCTACTTTCTCTAATACTTTATCCCCTATTTGGTGAGAGTAAGTATCGTTTATTTCTTTGAAACTATTTACGTCAATCATTAAGAATGCAATGTTATGGCCGTATCTTTCGGATCTTCCCACTTCTTTACTTAGAGTTTCGTTAAAGTATCGACGATTATAGAGGCCGGTGAGGGGATCGTGGATTGTTTGATCTCTTAAGTCTTCCTCGAGACGAACCCTTAATAGTTCCTCGTGGAGATGTCCCGCAAGTATCTCGGCAAGTTCAACGTCCTTTTCCTGAAAGCTACCGATGTTCTCTGAAATGATCTGGAGTACGCCCAGTTTCCCTATCGAAACGCTTATAAAAGCACGAAATCTTTCGCTGGTTGGGTCCGCCTGAGCGTAATTTCTCAAATCTTTACCCCATATGGTTTCCCCGTTCTTTATCGTCTTGCCTGCAATTCCTTCCCCGATTTTAAAAGTTTTGGTGTCGTTCGGCGCAAGGTCGGTTGAGTTTACTCTCGGCACTAGATAATCATCTTCTAACAAGGATATCGCACAGATTTCAAAATCCAGCATATCTTCTGCTGCTTCTACTGCAGTTTCGAGCACCGCTTGCTCGCTATTTTTTTGCTGGAGCCGATCGACAGCCTGGTGCAGTTTGCGTAGCTTATCTCTCTGTTCGTCGTAAAGTTTTAATCTTTCTATGCCCTGAAGTGCCACGGAAACCTGAGACCCGAGTATATCCATAAGGTCCCTATCCTTTTCGTCGAATGCGGCCTTTTTTTCGTTCTCAAAGTCAAGTGCCCCGTAAAGTTCGCCCTCTATCTGCAGGGGTATTACGTATTCGCTTCCTGGAGACTCCGTCCCTCTTACGTAGCGGTCGTCTTCGGTTACGTCCTCTACGTATAAGGGCTCGCACTTCCGACAAGCTGCCGGGATTAGCCCTTTGCCGTCAAGAGGTAATTCTCTACCTTTGGACTGGGAAAGGTAGGGACCTTTGATTCGAACTATTTTCATGGCGTCGTCTCGTTTTTCGCAGATACTCACGGTACCGTACCCCAGCGTTTCCTCGACGTTACCGATAACTAAGTCGTAAAGCTGGTCTTTACTGTCGGTCAGTTTTATCTTCTGGGATAACTCTTCAATGGCCCGGAGCCTTTCCTGGTACTTCTTTCTGTCGGTAATATCCCTGTTTATCGAAAGGGTGGCTGGATTTCCTTCATGCTCTATGGGATTGACTATGACTTCAGTCCAGTAGACACTTCCGTCTTTTCTTCTCTTCTTTTCAGTGAAGCTTACCGTCTTACCTTCTGATAATTTTTTATCGATTTCTTCGTTACTGAACTCTTCCGGTCTTCCAACGGGAAAGTCAGTTGCTATATTCATCCCAATCAGCTCATTGAGTGAATAGCCCGTCTGGTCTTCGGCGGCGGAGTTTGCGTCCAGAATGGAGCCGTGATCTTCTCCGCCGACCTCAGTTATGAATACTGCGTCTCCGAGCCTGTCGAAGTAACGCTTGTACCGTTTCCTGCTCTGTCTTAGCCTATCGTTTGCTTCCTGTAGTCGCTTCTCGATCTCTTTTACTTCCGTGATATCTCTTAGCACTCCGACGATGCCGTGAGTCACCCCCTCTTCTTTAAGGGGATAATATACTGTTTTCAACTCTCTCTCGCCCAGCTGGGGGTGGGAGCGGGTCGTTTCGTACTCGATCCTTTCACCTTGGAGACATCTGTCTATCCGGGGTTTAATCACATCTTCAAACGTCACT
The DNA here is from genome assembly GCA_018335015.1 of Candidatus Bipolaricaulota bacterium. GTDB lineage: Bacteria > Bipolaricaulota > Bipolaricaulia > M55B111 > M55B111 > JAGXLP01. The sequence continues at coordinate 4,071 of JAGXKX010000086.1, read as the reverse complement.
TCGCCTACAACTTCGGCTACTTTCTTGTTTACTATATTATCCTTGGTTTGCCCGTAGAGCTCTGCGTAAGACTTATTTGCAAACAGATAGTTGTATTTATTGTCGCATGCGGCCATGAGATCGTCCGAGCCCTCGACCGCCATCTTGTACCGTTCTAATTGCTTTTCCCTTTCTTTTCTTTCCGATATCTCCCTCAGGCTGATTAGAACTCTTTTTTCACCGTCCAGCTCCACTATCCTCCCCCTTAGCTCCACCGGTATATTATTACCACTACTATCGACGTTTACTGTTTCCAGTGGTTCACCTGATCTTGTAGCATTATCTATCTCAACAGGTAAGAAAGCAGGAGCGTCCTCGGGCACCAGATCACTCACTTCCATTCCCAAAAGCTCTTCTTTGCTGTAGCCCAAAAATTCGCAGGCCTCATTATTGACGTCCAAGATCTCTCCCCTTAACGTCTCAAGGAAGACAGCTTCCGGCAGTTGCTCTATAAACTCTCGACAGTTACGATCAGAACAATCCATCGTTATTCTCCCCCAAACACTACCTCACCTTCCTCAATCATTCGGACAAGTATATCAACCACTTCGGAATCATACTTATTCTCTTTGCCGTTCTTTATCTCTTCAAGGGTTTCCTCTTTTGATTTTGCCGCCCTATAAGGCCTTCGGGTGCTCATTGCCTCTACTACGTCTACCACGCCCAGTATCCTAACTTCGGTGGTCAATTCATCTCCTTCTAACCCATCAGGGTAGCCCGAACCGTCCAATCTTTCGTGATGGTGCAGGGTCATCTCAGCCACGGGCCACGGGAAGTTGGTGTCTTTAAGTATCTGGTCTTAGCCCACTTTCGGGTGGGATTTGATCATATCCCACTCGACGTCCTTTAGCTCACCGGGTTTGGTGAGGACGGTCTCGGGTACCACTATCTTGCCTATGTCGTGTAAAAACACCACCAATATACAAGCCCAGCAGCTTCTCCTCACTCAAACCCATTCTCCTGCCAACTTCCTTGGCGAGATCTGCTACTCGTTGTTCGTGCCTCTGGGTGTAGGGATCACGTAAGCCGAGAACCCGGGAGGTGGTTTCGGCAAGCTCTATGAAGGACTGGCGTAGTTCCTTTTTATCCTCCTGTATCTGTTCTTCCATTCGTTTTCGTTCGGTGATATCTATACCGAACTCAGATGGCCCACTATCTGGCCGTCTTGCTTTACTACAGTATTTTCCCAGGCAATAACTCTCTCTTCTCCACCTTTCGTTAGGATTGGGTTCTCGTAATACTCTGCTTCTTCTATGGTACCATCCATCAAGGGTTCTCGAGAGTCTTAAATTATGGTTTCTCTCACCCTTTCGGGTATAAAGTTATCGAACCAGTCTTTCTCGATTATCTCCTCCTCCTCGTATCCGAGTATTTCAAACCCCTTCTGGTTGATTTCTTTAACCTTGCGATCCTTATCTATTAGTACGATGATCGAACCGGCTAAATCGAGGTATTTTTGGGCCCTGTCCCTCTCTTTTTCTACCTTTGACCCAGCCTTTTTTCGTGCGGTAACGCCATCGGCCATGCTCAATACTAAGCGTCTTTCGCCTCCTATTACCTCGTCAAACGGGGCAGAGCTGAAATCCCAGATCCTCGTCCCTTTTTCCTTTGTCCGGATTTCGTATTCCCTGGTCGACCCGCTCTTCAAATTCATATAGCTTCTCGATATGTTCTGTAACATTATTTCTGGCTTTTCTATAAGCCCTTTTAGTCCAGTCAGAGATGGTGGAAATCTCCTCTTCTTCGTAGCCTGTGATATCCCGCCAGCTGTCGTTTATAGCAACCACCTGACCGTCCTCGGCATGGGATACGGAGCAAGAAAGACGGCGTCGCCGAGCTCTTCGAAGTACTCGTGGTATCTTTCCCTGCCCTGCTTCAATTCTTCTCTCGTTTCGATCTGATCCGTAATATCCTCCATTACGCTTACCATCCCATCGAAGTCCCCGTCTTCGTCGAACAGGGGGCTGGCGTTTATGGATAGGAACTTTATTTCACCGTTTGGCCACTCTATGGCGTGTTGTACATTGTAGACTGATTCCTCTGTTTCCTTGACTATCTGAAATGGAAGTCCATCAGAAGGGTAATCATTACCTTCAAAGTCGGTTATTTTCCAGACCGGGTCGTCGTAGGTGCAGTTGGTTATCTCGCTTTTTTCAAGTCCTAGCACTTCTCCCCCCTGTGTTTGCGTAGACTATATTGCCGTGTTGATCCACCTCTTTAATAGCTATAGGACAAGTTTCAGCAAGCTTGCCAAGAGAGATATCATCCGGGACATTTTTTTCGGTCACTTTATCACTCTCCAGTCAGCCAGCTTCTGGCCACTTAACCCACTTACGGATACATTAGGTCATCCTCTTATGAGAGTCAATTAAGGTGAGTTATAGAGGAAAACAACACTCCGGCTGTAAAACTAACTGTTACATCGAGAATTAAGGCCGCGATAATGTCGAAATGGGTGGTTAACGAAGGTGACACTTGCCCAAAGTGTGGAGCTAAAATTGAAGTGTTAATAGGAAAAGACGACAAGAACGATTCGAGAACGGGAATAGAATCTCCGAAGGCGGAGAGATGTACCAGATGCGATTGGGAACATAATTTAGAGGATAGTCCAAGTGAAGGGAATAATTTGATCTAACCCTGTCAGAGGTCCTTGGAGTTTATTCCGAACTTAAAAATCCTCAAGCATAAAGGCGGCCCGCCCGGGCGGGCCGCCTTTTCCGTTTCTGTAGTAAGTAACCATTTATCTCGAGAACCTGCCACCTCAAGAATAGTAAGCGCCGCCCTTTTCCGTATAATCTGACTAGTCACCGAAAAAATTTGGACAATTTTCCCATTTATTCTATAATGCCAGTGTAAGCTAGTCTCTGAATAACCCCGGTTGTTGGCACCATTATCCAGACAAGCGGAATGCTCCCCAAAAGGAGGTGGTAGAGAAAAATTCATTTCCCGGCCTCTCACAAAAAGGGCCAAAACCCCCTCAACGAATTTGATTTTAGCAAAAGGAGGCAAAAATGAAACTTAATACCTTTAAAATAGTGATTTTCGCAATGGCAGTGTCGCTGGCATTTTACGCGGTCGGATTTGCAGATTATGCTTACGAGAAAAACGAACTACATCCCGATGTCCAGCAAGCTCTCCACGAGGTAGAGGAAGTAGTTATTACGGGGGCCGGCGAAACTTCCAAGGTCTGGGACCTCCAGAAAAACCCTGAATCCGTCGATATAGTCTACATTGACGCAGATGTAGCAAAAGGTGATTTCTCGTCCTCCCAATGGAATATCCTTCGGGATTGGGTGAAGGACGGCCATACAGTCTGGGTGGATACTGAAAGGAATTCTGCATTCCTTGAGGCGTTCGGGTTTTCTCCCGGTCCCGAAATGGATGGAGGGGTAGCGACCAGCACCGGAGCCCACGACGTACTTGCCGATGTCAGTAAAGTTAGTACTGACTCGGGAGCCGAACTGCGGAGATATGACGTCCCACTTCTTCAAAGTAACGGTGAAATCGTGGCCGCGTTCAACTACCTGAACAGAGGGCTGATTATAGCTACTGGGACTATACGAAATGATAGACACGATGGAAACCGCCTGCTGGCAAATCTCTACGAGTTTGGCGCGGGTTACCCTGTTCCTCCCTCCGTACAGGACGGTGAGGCGGTACCTCCGTCGGGATCATACACAGTAAAAATTACCCTTAGAGATGGGGAAGCCCTTACCGGAGCGATGATTACGGATGCATTTCAGTTTCAAACGCCCTACGGTAATTTTACCTTTTACAAAAACGAGATTTCCTTTATTTCGGTGGCCCTCCGAATGGATCTAATAGAGCTTAAGCGGGGTGATCGGCTACTGGGGACTCTATCAGGACAGGTAGTGAGGATAAGGCGACCCTCCGGAGATGTTAGAACGGTGGAAATTAGGAATTTGTCCAAGATAGTCTGGAGGTGAATCCGGCGGAAGGAAACTTGTAAACTTGTAAAGAAAAAATTCTGGGTCTTAACGGAATCCATTAAGAACCGACCAGTAGAAGTCT
>JAGXKX010000085.1 GCA_018335015.1 Candidatus Bipolaricaulota bacterium | reverse complement strand
CCTTCTCCAGAGCCCCCACCAATTCCTTGTTCTCCTCCCGTTTCTTCACGGCAACTCGCACGTGCCATTCGTCCAGACCGTAAAAAGAATCGGCGTTTCTTAGCAGGACGTTATGGTCGAGACAGCGGTCGACGAGCTCGGCCGCCTTCAGACCAACTCCTTCGGCCCTGAACAGCAAGAAGTTAGCAGAACCGGGATATAGTGAAAAACCCAAATTCCTTAACTTCCTCGCCATCCAGTCCCTTTCATCGGTAATGTAATCCCTTGATTCTTCAAGAAGCTCGCGTTCATACTCGAGAAACTTGCTACCTGCCCGGGCAGCAAGGTAATTCAGGTTCCAGGGCGGTCGGAGTTTTTCCATGCCGTCAATTAAATCGCCCGACCCGATACCGTAACCTATCCTCAATCCGGGTACGCCGAAAGCCTTGGTAAGCGATCTAGCCACCACCAAATTGGGGAAGTCCAACGCAAGCTCTACCAGGCTCTCACCCGGTTGAGCCAGCTCTATAAACGCTTCGTCAACCAATAGGCTGACTCCCCTCTCACTGCACCGAACCGCGAACTCACGAAGTTTCCCCTTCTCCCGGAGAACTCCGGTCGGATTGTTCGGGTTACAGAGAAAAGCGGCGTCGTGATGCTCCAGTTTATCGTCGTAAATTAGCACGTCCTCGTACCTCGCCCTCTCGACTTCCAGACCGGCAAGCCCGGCCCGCGACGCGTACTCGCTGAACGTGGGATGTGGAACGATAACCCTATGCCCACCGCCGGCTACTATCGCCCGGAGGAAGAGATCGAAAATCTCTACCGATCCGTTACCCGGAACTACTTTTTCCGGACTTATTCGAGTACCGACTTCGTTTCGGAGGAAATCGACGACGGAATTTCGGAACTCGCCGTACCTGTCGTCGGGATATATCTCGAGTTGTCCGAGGGATTCGACGAGGTGGTCCTTCAAACCGGAAGGCGGGGCAAGCGGGTTCATATTGGCACTGAAATCCAGCAGGGATTCCGGCTCGATCCCCCGTGCTTCCGCTACTTCTTCCACCCTGCCTCCGTGGCGGGGTGAGGATATCTCCTTCAAGTAGTTTTTCTCTTCCACGTCATTAACCCCCCGAAGAGACACCGGCTTCTTCGAACGTATACATCCCGTTTAGTATCGAGGTGCTTGCCTCCACCAGGTGCATCGCCAGCGCCGCTCCCGTCCCTTCTCCCAGCCTTAGATTGAGGTCCAGCAACGGCTCCAGACCCAATTTATCCAGCGCAACGCCGTGACCTTCCTCTACGGAGCAGTGGGAAGCAATCAGATAATCAACGACACCCGGCTCCAGTCCGTGAGCAATCAGCGCCCCGGCGGTCGTTATAAAACCATCAACGAGCACTGGCACCTGATTCGCGGCCCCGGCAAGGTACGCCCCGGCAATTGCTCCTATTTCGTACCCGCCAACCTTTGCCAGTACTTCAACCGGATTTTCGGGGTCGGGATTATTCGTATCCAGGCCCTTTTCCACGACTTCTACTTTTTTACGGAGGCTTTCTTCGTCTATTCCCGTACCCCTTCCGGTAACTGATTTTGGTGATTCACCGGTCATTACAGCCGTAATGGCGCTGCTCGGCGTAGTATTTCCTATACCCATATCGCCAACACCAAGTAGATCGAGACCGGAATCCACCAATTCTTCTACAACTTCATAACCTACTCGGATTGATTCCAGCGCCTCCTCGCGCGACATTGCCGGCCCTCGAAGGAAATTTTTCGTTCCCTTGCTTATCTTTCTCTCTAAAACCGGCCGGGGGACCTCTTCGGAAGCGACCCCTACGTCGATCACTCTGACCCTCGACCCAACGTTCTTCCCCAGGACGTTAATTGCTGCACCCTCGTGAATAAAATTCTCGAGCATCTGGACCGTAACTTCCTGCGGATACGCGCTAACTCCCTCCGCTGCAACGCCGTGATCCCCGGCAAAAACCAGCGAATATCTATCCTCCATCGTAGGATCGAGTTCCCCTCTTATTCCGGCGATCTTTATCGCCAGGTCCTCGAGTTTCCCCAGGCTACCTTTTGGCTTCGTCAGATTATTCATCCGCCTGGTTGCTTTATCACGAACTTTACTATTAAGCCCGTCTATTCGGACTTCTAGGTCAGTACCTTCGAACAAATTACCTCCTCCACGATTCATTAAGTTTCGCCAACCCTAAAACCACGTATATGCCGGATCCGGCGCCTCCTATTTTTAACTACCTAAAAGGGGCCAGCCAGGGTCTTAGACACGATACCGGTTCACTTTAATTGCAGGGGGAAACCCGCAACCATGAGGTAAACGCTTTCCGCCAGACGACCGACCGCCTGGTTGGCCCGGCCCAGTGCGTCTCGAAATCTTCTACCCGCGGACGATTGGGGGATAACTCCCATGCCTACCTCGTTGGAGACGACCAGAAGTTCGAAGTTCGCCCCCCTTGCCAGACCAAGTTCTTCAGTCACCTTGTGCTGGACGAAGTCTTCCAGCTCCCCCGGTCCATCCAGTTCTACTTCTCTCATCGTATTCGATAGCCAGAAACCAAGACAATCCAGAATAACCGCGCCGGAGAAAGACTCCGATTCGAGTCTTTTCATAACTTCTCCCACTTCGACCGGCTCTTCTATCGTTTTCCAGCTATCAGGTCTATCCCGCCTGTGTCTGGCAATTCTATTTTCCATCTCCGCGTCAGTCGGGACGCCAGTTGCAAGGTAAATCACCTCGTCGTGCGACCGGGCAATTTCCGCCGCCTTGCTGCTCTTACCGCTCCTGGCTCCTCCTAGTATCAGAATCATGGGTGACCTCCAATCTTAAACGGGTCGAAAATTAAAAAATACTTACACCTATTTGAAAGAAAACGGGGATATCCAATTGGTTTAACAGAACAAAAGCGACAATCACCAGTGGTCGGGTGAACTCTGCTGCAGCCCCGACTATGTCGCCATTCAAACCTCCTATTACCCGGTAACCGAGCCTTAAGACTACGTACCCAGCAACTAAAGCCACTGCCAGCGGCACGAGAGCCAGTGGGCTCCAAAAAACGGCCAGAACGGCAACGGAAATAAAAGTTCCCCGGACCCAACCCCACGGCCCGGCCTTTTCGATGAAGGTAGAGCCAAGCCCTTCGTGGGCGCTTCGTCCAACTACGAGCAGAGAAAGGGTCGTTTCCCTGCTCAGGACTTCTGCGGATAGAATTACAAAAAATAGGAATAGAGGTTCTTTAACGGCGAACAATTCCACCAGACCGGCAAAAAGTAGTAAGTTAGTTACCAGGATCGTTACAAGTCCCGCAGCTCCCGTCTTCTCGTCCTTCATCACTGCTCTCCGCTCGGCATGGGTCCCGCCAGTTACCAGCCCGTCGGCAAAATCGGCCAGTCCGTCCGTGTGGAGTATTCCACAGATTAGATATAGCCCAACCATGAACAGACTCGCACCAATGAACGGGGGAATAAAAGACAAAAGAATACCAATTCCACCGAGAAACCCCCCGACAATCAGCCCAATCACGGGGAATAAAAAAGGTCTTTCGACGAAAGAAAGGAAATATTCTTCCCCCTTGCCAATCGGAAAAGTCGTCTCGAAGGCAAGCCCTCCCCGCAATCCTCTTAATATTTCTTTCATCTCTTTACCTCACGATAAACCATGATCATCCCGGAGTATTAACGTTAAAAAGTATCATTTTGCCAACCGTTCGATAAAACCGCAGACGATTTCCTCGGCGTGAAAATCTCTTTAAGGGATCTGAACATCGGATTTCGGCCTTGCTCTCCGCACCTTCTTCATTGTACTGTGTTGAAGTAAGGGCTCCGGGCCGAGAAAATTCCAGCGACGCGGCGCATATGTCTGACCGAGCCTGGAATTACCTGGAGCTTGCTTCAGGTAATTCCAGGAGAGGGATATTTCCATAACCGAATGAGATTAAATCTTTATGGGTAATACTCCCTGTAAATAAGAATCAGTGTCTTGAAGGCACCAGTTTAAGCACGCGAGTCGGAAATTTCTCGGTCCGGGAAGCCCGGAGGTCCTGTCGGCCGGGCACGGGGGCCCGGCCTGCTTTGTGTTTGTTAAAGGATAGGACCGTGCCCGCTCGGTCGAGACGTTCAGCTTAGACTGAAAAGGATTTTCCTGAACGGTTGCAAAATTTATATAAACCAACCTCCCAATCTAATACCTGAGTGGAATAAGCTTATATAGCTATATAAGCTTGCACTTACAGCGCAAGATATCACTTGTAAATTTAAGAAAATCTTTGCCTAGTACTCGTATCCCGCCCGCTGGACGACCCCGTCGTCGTAAAAGTGTTTCACGTTCTCGATACGGCTCACGAGATCGGCTTCCTCGATCAGGCTCTCCGGTGCCCCTCTCCCGGTACAGACCAGCTCAAGTTCTGCCGGCTTAGATTCGAGCAACTCCAAAAACTCCTCTTCCTCGATGAAACCACTGTCGAGGGCGACGTTGACTTCGTCCAGAACCAGTAGATCGTAGTCCTCCCACTCCTTTCGAAAGAATTCCGCAAGATCGGAGAGGGCTTTTCTACATTCTGATCGGGCTTCCTTCTCGTCGGTCCTCCCGAAGTCGGGATGATCCCTGACGTAGTTCCTCACGGGTACACCAAGCTCTCTTAGCCCGATAAACGAGCCTCGGGGGAACCGCTCGTCGTCCCCTTTGAAGAAACTGACCAGTTTCGGGGACAGCCCCTGGCCTTTTGCCCGAACTATCTGTCCTATAGCAGAAGTAGTTTTACCTTTGCCCTCACCAGTATGTACGAGAAGGTTTCCCCGGTTGCTTTCGCTCGATCTCTCGGAACCTTTCATCTTACCTCCCTGAATTTATTGACCCGGTTTTTGGAAATATGTGAATGGCCCCCTTGACTTCCGAATCCTCAACTTCCACCTCTACTCCAAATACGTCGGCAATGTTCTCTTTCGTCAGAACTTCGCGAGGTGCCCCGATAACTTTTACTTTTCCTCCGTCCAGCAGTGCTACCCTGTCAGTATACTGAGCAGCGAGGTTCAGATCGTGGATCGCGGCAACCACAGTAAGCCCCTCGGACTGAAGAGATTGAACAGTTTCCATAATTTTTATCTGATAGTTGATATCCAGGCTCGCCGTTGGCTCGTCAAGCAATAATAGTTCAGGCTCCTGGGCCAGGGCTAGAGCCAGGAATACCCTCTGCTTCTCTCCCCCGCTTAACTGATTTACGTATCGGTCGGTGAATTCTCGCAGGTCCGTCACTTCAATGGCTCTTTCGACGGCCCTGAGGTCGCCATCCGAATGCCGCTCGAACCTGTCCAGGTGAGGAAACCGTCCCATTTCGACGACTTCCCTGACGGTGAAGTCGAACCCTACGGTATTTTCCTGCTGGAGTGCCGCAACTTTTGTAGCAATTTCCTTAATCGGTATCCGGGGGATCCTTTTTCCGTCCAGGTAGACCATTCCCCCATCGGGCTTTAAAATACCGCCAATATTTTTTAGTAGGGTCGTCTTGCCTGAGCCGTTCGGCCCGACGACTCCGAGAAATTCCCCCTCACGGACAGGCAAATCAAGATCTTCTAAGACTACCTTGCCGTTGTAAGAAAACTGGAGTCCTTCGACATTTACCTTCATCTCATCCTGCCCCCCACGATTTTTTTCCTCAACAGATAGAGAAAGAAAGGAGCGCCAAAGAAGGCGGTAATAACTCCCACCGGCATTTCGACAGGTTGCATGATTGTCTTCGCCATGACGTCAGTGTAAATCAGGAATACTCCTCCTCCGAGGGCCGTGGCGGGCAGAAGGACTCTATGATCAGGTCCGAGTATCATCCTCATAATGTGGGGAATAACCAACCCTACAAACCCTATAGACCCTGCCGCGGCAACCGAGACGGCTGTTATGGTGGTGGCTAAACCCAGTAGAGTCTTTTTTACTGTCTCCGGCTTGACTCCTAGATGGGCGGCAGCACTTTCCCCAAGCGCCAGGGCGTTAAGGTCCCGACTCCAGGCAAAGATTATTCCGGCTCCCAGAGTCACGATCGGCAACAATATCTTGAATAGGGTCCAGCTGGACCGCCAGAGCCCGCCCATCATCCAGAATAGAACTCTATGCTGCTCGTAGGGACCGGCGATAAAAATAAGTGCTGTCGTTATCGCGGAAAAAAGGGACGAGAGGGCCACGCCGGCCAGAATAAGAGTGTAGGACGACGACGAACCCCTACTCCAGCTTATCCGATAGACGATAGTCACCGCGGTCAAGGCGCCAATAAGCGCTCCGAGTGGAAGGGCGTAATTCGAGACAAATCCCAGCACGACGACCGTTGCCGCGCCAGCCGAGCCCCCGCTCGCTACCCCCAGGATATAAGGAGTGGCCAGCGGATTCCTAAATATTCCCTGCATAACCGTCCCCGATAGGGCCAAAGAAC
>JAGXKX010000020.1 GCA_018335015.1 Candidatus Bipolaricaulota bacterium | reverse complement strand
TAAAAAAGAAAGACAATATTCATAAGTTAGTTTCGCTTTCGGTCGATGATGAAAGATTTGAGCTAAAATCACTCTGGAAACCGTTCAGGAAAATCCTTTTCAGTCGAAGCTGAACGTCACGACCGAGTGGGCACGGCTCAATCCTTTAACCAACATAAAGCAGGCAGGGCCCCCGTGCCCGGCCGACAGGACCTCCGGGCTCCGCGGACCGAGAAATTTCCGACTCGCGTGCTCAAACTGGTGCCTTCACGACACTGATTCTTATTTACAGGGAGTATTACGCATAAAGATTTAATTACATTCGGTTATGGTAATATCCCTCACCAGCACTTATCTGAGAAACCCCACTTGGTTTTCATTCGGGCAGGTGTTTGTTAATGGCAGCCAAAACCGAATTAAGGTACCTCAATAAATCCAGGTATCACGTCTCAGATAAGTCCTGGTTCAGTCAGACATATGCGCCGCGTCGCTGGAATTTTCTCGGCCCGGAGCCCTACTCTTGCATTTCAAGAAGCAGGCCGGGTCCCCGTGCCCGGCCGATAGTCTCGATAAAGACCTTCTTTTAACAATCGCCGGGGCATGGGAGCCCGGCTGCTTGCTTTGTCGCCTTACAATGAAGAAAGGGTGGAGTGCTAGGCCGAGGCCGGAAAGGGCAATTTCCCCGCTGGGAAAATTGATCCCTGATTTTATCGAAAGGTTTCCAGAGTTATTTAGGTAATTTACCCAGCAAACCATACAGTATGGGCTGCGGGGATTTCGCATATGTTGAACCTTTTAGAGGTTAAACCGGTTACCAGGTAAGGGGGGAGCCTGGAGGAAATGAAGTCGACCTCCATAAAAATAAGTTTCGCTTTCATACGATGGTGAAGCGTCTGGGTGAAAAATACCTGGTTTAGTTAAGAAGGTTAACGGAAGGGTTCGGCTGATCGGCTCTGATAGCTAAAATTCGTAGTCCTTGCCGAGCAGGTCGGTGCGGTAGACGTAGAAAGGATTTTCACCGCCGACCCTGAGATAAGCTATAAACGTACCGCCGGTGGTTATGATAACTTTATCCACCCCGGTTTCCGGGTCATTTAGCACGTACCGCTCGACCTGCTGGGAGTTTTCTTCGACGGTCAGCTGCTGGATTTCCTTTCTTAATAATCTAAGTTTGACCTTTAACCTGTCTTTATCCCCGCTTTGTGGTCCTGTTCCTCCGGTGCGAATCTCAGTGATCTCTTCCAGGCCGTTATTACTTACGAGAATCAAGGAGGTAAGGGCCTGGGAGGATACTGTCCCCAGGAAAAACGAATACGTGGCTCTTAAATCTGCCTGTTTGTTGTCTCCACCCAGAACTGCGTCGATTCGACCGTCCCGAACCGTAGCTCTTATCTTGTCGCTTCCTATCCCGAGCGGCCCGTTATAGTTAAGCCTGAGGGACTTTGGTGAAAAGTCGGCGCCAACCGTGATTTCCTGGTCAAATTTTATTTTCGGTTTCACGAAAGGAATGGGAATTGGCGGTGTAACTACCCCGTTGGAAGTTAGAACTATCTCACCTGACTCCTTTTTAGTTAGTTCGTAAGTCTCCGATCCAAGGTCTTTTCCATTGCTCACGTATGCAAGTTCACCGCTGGTAAAAACCCCGGTTTCGATAGAATTTAGGCTTTCCAGAGCCTCTACCGCCGAAACGGTTTGGCTGCTCGTGCTGAAAGTTAGGATTAATAGTAGCAAGAGTAGGATATAGAGAAGAGAATTTTTTGGACTGATATTTTTTTTGGACATATAATTAGATCACGCTGAGAATATTTTATTTTAGGTAAAACTAAATATTATTTAGTAACAAATTTATTTTAACTTGGTGAGGAAAGAAGTTCAACTCCGTTCTTTCACCACCGGCGTAATTAATCGTCCTGGTGGGTCGTGTCTGTAAAAGATCAAAAGACTACTCAAAAGTGATTTTCTACAAGCTCCGTTTTGGGGTGAGGTTCTTGACTAGGATCTCTTTGCCCCTTACCTGGCTACCGGATTACCTCTACTGCTAAGCTTTTAAGGTTAAATCAGTTACCCTGTAAGGGACAAAGAACCTGGGGTAAATGAAGTCAACCTTCTTGAATTACCTCCCGGTTTCCTACGAGGATGAGAAAACCGGTTCAAATAATTTCTGAATTGCTTTCCTGGTTTGACTAAAAAGGTGATTTATCGGGCTTCGACGAGGCTCCTCAAAAGTGGTAGGCAAGGTCGGGTTAGTTTACAAAAGAAATATCACCCGTCTGGGGATCCATCGATTCTATTTCAACCAGCGAAAAAATAGGCTTTTCTTTTTTGCTCAGCTTCTTATAGCCACCGGAGCCTAATTTGCGAATCACGAAACCGTAACCTACCACTGGAACGGAAAGCGCTTCCATTATCTCCGAGAGGGTGCCGGCGGTCCTGCCCGTGAAAAGAAAATCGTCCACTATCAATACCCGGTCGTCCGAGTCGAAGTAATTTCCTGATATGGCGAGGGTGGTTTTGTTCTTTTTAGTCGGGGACTGGATAGTCCGGATTTCTTCCCCGCTCATCGTGGTTGGTACACCTTTTTTTGCGTAGACCACCTCGACGTTAGGTTCCTGGTCGAGCAGGTTTGCTGCCGTCGTATAGGCGATTATATTTCCAGCCGCCTCCGCCGTCAGAACTTTGGTTACCCCAAGGTCCTCAAATTCTTTGGCGATAGCCTTGCCGACATTGTTCAATAGAGAGGGCGCTACCTTGTGGTTCAAAAAACTGTCCACTTTGAGAAATTCCTCGCCCAGTACTTCGCCTTCCTCCTTGATTTTTTCAGTGAGGCGGATTCTCGCGTCTTCAATCACGCTATCCATAGTATCACCCCGATTGGTGTCTTTTCCTACGATTAATCCAGCTTCCCCCGCCTTCCCTGCCGACAAACTTCTCTCCTTCCAGAACCGGTCTTCCGCTAAGGAATACGAAGAGAGGCCAGCCGTGAGAGGTTTTGCCCGTGAACGGGTTAAAGTCAGTATTCATGTGCAGATTACCGGGTTCGATCGTCTTTTGTATATCCGGGTCCAAGACCACTATATCGGCATCCGTTCCAACCTTTAAACTGCCTTTTTCTGGATAAAGCCCGAACCTCCTAGCCGGGTTTTCGGAAATTAATTCTACCATTCGCTCGATGGAAAGACGATCCTTCCGGACACCCTCCGAAAACATGAGAGAACCCAGCGTCTCTACCCCCGGTAACCCCTGAGGAATCTTCAAAAAATCATCCCCAAACTCGTCCTTCTGGTCGTTTCTGAAAGGACAGTGGTCAGTAGCCACAGAATCAAGTACTCCGCTGTCCAGGGCGTGCCATAAGGCTTCGCGGTCTTCGTCCAGACGAAGAGGTGGAGTAGAGGCGTAACGGTGTCCGTCTTCGTCCTCGTACCTGGCTTCAGTTAGCAGCAGGTACTGGGGACAGGTTTCACCGGAAAGATCGATCCCGGAACCTTTGCCCCGATTCAGGAGTTCTACGCTTTCTTTCGTAGTAAGGTGGGCCAGGTGTAAGTTACTCTCGGATGCGTTAGCAAGGTGTATGACCTCTCCCACTGCTACCGACTCGGAGTAGTCCGGCCTGCTTTCAGGGTGGTATTCTATCGACCTCTTTCCAGCGGACTTCAATTCCTCCCGGTTTTTGGCAATTATTTCGTCGTTTTCACAATGCACCATTGCAAGTCCGTCCAGCTTCCCTATTTCGGTCAGAGCTTCTAACAGTTCTCCGTCCGGAGTTCGCCGATTCGATTCCCCGTAGGCGGTAAAGAACTTAAAAGACGTTACTCCCATATCGATTGCTTCCTGCAGGTCCTCCGGTCCCAGGGAATTATACCCGTAGAGGGTTCCGTGAAAAGAAAAGTCGATCGGACAAGTTCCGGCCTCCTTCTTCCTCTCTCTAATTGCTTCCGCGGGAGTCTGGCCGGGCTCGGGCGTAGTGAAATCTATTATAGTTGTGACTCCGCCCCAGGCGCCGGCTCTACCCCCCGTGAAGAAGTCGTCCGAGGAAACCGTGTTGGAGACGGGAAGACTCATGTGCGTGTGGGAATCGATAAAGCCCGGGGTTACGTAGCATCCACCGGCGTCATAGACGCCTTCTTCCGCGTCTCCCCCCAGTTCCTTCCCGATCGCGGATATCTTACCATCAGTGATTCCAATATCGGCTTCGAAGGAATTCTCCCGGGAGACCAGGTTGCCGTTCTTTATTATATAATCGAATTTCATTGGCTGGAGTCAGTATTATTGCCGATTTTTTCGACCAATCGAGCCGCGACCTTTTCTCTGTATTCCGCCGATCCTCGAATGTCGCTTATTGGGGATATTTCCGACTTGACCAGTTTTTTTGCCTCGGCGACGTTCTCCTGATTTAGTCTTTTACCCTCGAGATACTCTTCCACCGAAGTTGCTCTAATCACTGTCGGAGCAACTGCGCCATAAGCCAGGCGAAGTTCCTCTATTATCCCGTCTTCTTCTTTCAGAATATACCCCATGGTGCAGACGGAAATGTCGAGGGCATTGCGCCGACCGACTTTTTCAAAGTAGTGGCTAAAATCTTCTGAAATCTTGGAAATTTCCAGGCTCTTCAAATATTCGCCCCGAAAAAGTTCAGTCTCTCCGGGCCCGGTTATGAAATCCTCGAGAGCTATTTGCCGCTCCCTGGAGCTGCTTTTCAGTACTAGCTCGGGATTCAGGAGATATAGCGCGATAAGAGAATCGGCAGACGGTGAGGCGTTACAAATATTGCCGCCAATGGTGGCCATGTTTCTCAGTTGGGTGGCCCCCACGGCCAAGGCAGATTGAGCCAGTACCGGGAAATACCTATTGATTAAAAGTGATTCGGCAATCTCCTGGAAAGTTGCCGTGGCGAGAATTGAGATCTTTTCTTTCTTTTCCTCGATCTTCGGTTCGGCCATTACTTCAGTAATGTCTATTACACGGTCGGGACTCAAGAGGTCCTTTTCCATCTGTACGTACAGGTCCGTGCCCCCGGCTAGTAGCCTGTAGTCTTTTTCTTCCATGAGGGAAAATAAAGCCTCTTCGTCTTCGGGTACCAACAGTTCAAACGCCAATTTCGGTTCCCTCCTCTTCCAGGTAAGATTTGATTCGGGACAAGTCCCCTTTCTCGTTTACGTCCATGATAACTCCTTGATCTTCAGTCGGGACCGGAGTCAAATCTTGACCGTTTTGTTTTATTATTTTTCTGGCCCCCCTGTCTCCGGTCACGTCATCAAGCAACTTGGATTTCCATTTTCGGTGTAGGTAGACGGGAAAACCTCTCTCGCCCTGAAAGACTGGTGCCACGATGGAAGCTCCTTCGGCCGCTTTTTCCAGGACTTTTTCTATTATCGTGGAGTTAACGAGCGGCATGTCAGCGAGGAAGAAAATGAAGCCTGCACTGGCTTCGGGCGCCTCGGTAACTCCTAATTTTAAAGAAGTACTCATTCCTTTTTCCCAGTACCTGTTTTCCACCGCTTTGAGGCCTTTTGTATCGACTGAACTTGATACACGGCTAGCCTTGTAACCCAGAACCAGTACGGGTTTAAATCTCCAGTTGATTTTCATCACAGAGTTCAGGATGTGCTGAAGCAGCGGCTCATCGCCTATTTTGGCAAGCTGTTTTACTCCGTCGAACCTCTCCCCCTTACCCGCGGCAAGAATGATTGCAGTTTGAACCCCCTGCTCAGGTTCCAACTTTCTCCCCCTCTGTCCTCATCCGCTCGGCCGCGAGTTCTATTGCGTCGACTATCTTGACGTAGCCCGTGCAGCGGCAGATGTTTCCTTCGATCCATTCCCTGATTTCCTCTCTCGACGGATCGGGGTTACGCTCCAGCAGTTCAACTGCTACCATGATAAAACCGGGAGTACAAAAACCACATTGAACGCCCCCGGTTTCCACGAATGCTTGCTGGACAGGATGGAGGTCTTCACCTTCGGCCAGACCTTCTACCGTGAGGACCTCTTTTCCGTCTACCTGAGCAACGCGGGTCAGACAGGATAGAACCGACTCACCGTCAATCAGAACGGTGCAGGCACCACACTCTCCTACCCCGCAGCCCTCTTTTACACCGGTGAAACCGAGTTCTTCTCTAAGAAAATCGATTAGCCTCTGGTCCCCGTCAACCTTTCTCTCCAGATGCTTTCCGTTAACCGTTATTTCTAGCTGCATTTCTTACCTCCAGCCATAACCCAATTATCTAATTATGTGGTGATAAAATGTCCAGTCGGTCAGAAAGATAATTTATCAATATTCATCCATCGCTGGCTCTGGAAGAATTCCGGTTAGGCTAGCTCCCGAAGCTGAGTCCGCTTTCGTCCAGAGCGCGCTCCACCTCGGAAAGATCCGGGGAAACCTTCATCGGTCCCTCTACGCTCTTTTTCGCTGCGCTTACGTCCTTTAGACCACTTCCAGTTATAAAGACCCCGACTTCCTCGCTATCGCCGAGATCGTCCTCATTTAGAGCCTTCTTCAGGCCTGCGTAAGAAGCAGCGGCAGCGGGTTCGGCAAATACTCCCCGTTCCCTGGCAAGTTCGACGAGAGCCGAGGTGATCTCATCGTCGGAGACGGTAAGAAAACTCCCCCCGTTTTCATAAGTGTACTTGACGGCTTTGACAATGTCACGGGGTTTGCCCACGGATATACTGTCAGCGACGGTGTTTGCGGACTGGTCCGTTATTTCAACTTCGCCCCCGTTGTATCGGGAAAAAGCTCTAGCTATGGTATCAGCACCTTCCGCCTGAACCCCTACTATATGGGGTGCTTCATCTATTAGATCGATTTCCACTAGTTCCCTGAATCCCTTGCAGAGACTGCTAATTATCGAACCGTCCCCGACCGAGACAAATACTTTATCGGGAAGGTTCCAGTTCAATTGGTCGGCCATTTCGAGGGCCCCGGTCTTCTTTCCCTCCACCAGGAAGGGATGAATTGCCGCTGAGCGGTTGTACCATCCATAACTTTTGGCGGCTTCCAGGCAGAGGTCATATGCCTGGTCGTAACTTCCTTCCACGGCAAAGACGTTTGCCCCGTAGACCAGGAGCTGGGCAATCTTTGCTTCCGGGGCGGCCGCGGGCACGAATATTACGGTCTCCATTCCGGAAGCAGCCGCGAGCCCTGCGAGAGAACTTGCGGCATTGCCGGTTGAAGCGCAGGTCATAGTTTCAGTACCTTTTTGACGAGCTGCCGCGATAGCAAGTGCCGTTGCTCGGTCCTTGTAGGATGCGGTCGGGTTCCCACTATCGTCTTTAATCCAGACCTTGTCGAGTTCGTCCGTTAGTTCGTGAAAACCGTAGAGTGGAGTACCTCCGATTCTAAGCGGAGGGAGGTTGTCCAGGTTTTCAATCGGGAGAAGAGGTGAATACCTCTTAATATCTGTGATGGGGCCTTCACCGACTTTTTCTTTGAATTCTAGCTCCGCCGATTCGTAATCGTAAACGACCTCCAGCGTTCCTATCCTCGTTCCGCAATCGGGGCAGGTATAATCTAGTTCAGTAGGCCCGTAAACTTTTCCACAGGAGACACAGCGTAGTTCGGTTACGTTTTTCATTGTAATAGTTCAGATCACCCTATGAATAAGTATGATAGATTATCCCGTGGTAAAGTTAAAGTTAAAATTCTTGTTCCAAATTCCGGAGTTCACCTTTAATTCCCAGGGCCCTCTGGCCATTACCTGGCTGTCGGGATTACCTCTACTGCTAAGTTGTAAAGGTTAAATCAGTCGCCAGGTAGGCGTTAGAGGGTCGTTACCAAAATTCGCCGATAATCCCACGCTTTTCCGGGTTATAGACCGTTTTAAATTTGATTTAGATGAATGTGCCCGATATATTTACCTTGCGTGCAGTGATGACTAAGACGGTGAGAAAATTTTTTCCAAATACAGATAAACCGGGAGGTAAAAATGACCAATATTCCATTTTCAGCGGAAGAAACGTTAAAGATCGCCATTGAGATAGAGGAGAACGGAAAAGAATTCTACGAAGGCATGGTTGCCGAGGTAGAGGAGACGGAAATTGTTGACCTGTTCAAGGATTTGGCGGTACAGGAAGTCAATCACAAAAATACGTTTAGGGAGATGCTTGGTGAGGCAGAACTGGAAAGAGGTAAAGACATAAATTCTTTGCTCTACGGAAAGCTCGAGGACTCGTATCTCGAAGCCCTGGCCGATTCAAAAATATTTAATCCGGCTAACGAGAATATTAGAGCGGCTAAACAGGTGGACAGCAGTGACGAGCTGATAACCGTGGCAATATCATTGGAGAAAGACACGATCCTCTATTACTACGAAATCCTTGAAAACGCCAAATCAACTGACGATCAAGAATTGATGAAGCAGGTAATCGAGGAGGAAAAAACCCACGTTAAGCGACTGGCACAACTTCTGTAAGCTCTAGCTCGAGTAAGTAGCCATCCTCTGAAGGTGGTCGAGGTATTCGGTTTTCATTCGGTAGAAAGTGCTTTGCTTACTGGGTTAGGGTGACAGTATACCAGAGATCACTTGCTGGAGCCACAAAGGTAATTGATATCTTTGACAGCCCTCCTCGTTTGCAGCTTCTAGTTTACCTATTATTCAAAATAGGGAGGTGTAATTTTGACCAGCTTACCTACCGGGTCGGGGATGGTTATTTTTGTATTAGTATTAGCCCTTACCTTTCCCGTGTTAGCCCAGGAGCAGGGTGAAGAAGCAGTTACTCTGGAAGAATTAGACCAGTTACAAAACAGGGTTGATAGCCTCGAGGGAAAGGTTGAAGAACTTTCCTCTGCCACTGAAAAACTGGACGAGGTGACGAATAGCAACGAATCCGCGATCGCTAAGTTGGAGGAGGAGCAGGTGAAGATAAGCGATTCGCTTGCTACCCTGAGAAATACTGTTTCCGAGGGCGAAGATAAGTGGGGAGCGATTCCCGAATTGAGCGGGGATTTAGAGGCGCTCCAGGGAAGGGTAGAAGAACTGGCAAGCGAACTGGGAAAGATTAGACAGGAGGCTTCCGACGAGGGAGAAAGGGTGAGTGACCTGTCTGAAGGGCTACGATCGGTTCGAAATGATCTCGCCGGATTACGGACCGATTTAGTTGAGATAAAGGATAATCTGAGAAATATCAGAGAAAATACTTTCGAGAACGAAAAAAGTTTGTCAGCTTTGCAAGAAAAATACCAGGCTTCGGCAAGAAGAAACCTTCTCGTGGCCGCGAGCGGTATAGTGATAGGACTGATAGCGGTGACACTCTATTGGACCTGATGCCCGCTTCTAAGGTCCTGGTTGATGGGTTCTGTCAACCTGCTTTACCCGTCGCCACCATATTAGATGAGATATAAAAAAACTGAAAAATTTTCTCGACTTAATATATATGTCAATTCTGAATAATTTAATTCTTAGAGGCTTCAAATCATTTAATAAAAAAACGACTATCCCGTTCCAAAAACAGGGGATGACGGCCATCATCGGCGAAAATGGCTCCGGGAAATCGAATATCGTCGACGGCTTAACTTTCGTCATGGGACAGAGGTCCTCCAAATTACGCGCTAATAAATTGAGCCAGTTGATTTACAACGGGGGCGAAGACGGGACACCGGCTGACAGAGCCCGAGTAACGGTTACTCTCGATAACACCGACGATCGCTTTTCGGGAATAGTAAGTGAAGTACTTGAAAACGGAGAAAATCCGGACGAGATAACTATCGGGCGGAAGGTAACCCAAAACTCCTCCGCTTACAAGTTTATGGGTAAAAACTGTAAACGGTCCGTTATCGACGATGTTCTGGACGAAGCCAACATGGACCCCAGCCGGCATCACATAGTCAATCAGGGAAAAGTTACGGAAATAATTAACATGAGTTCCACCAACCGAAGAGAGATAATCGATCGGCTGGCCGGTATTAGCGAGTACGACGAACGGAAGCAACAGGCGATCCGGGATCTCAGGGACGTAAAAGAAAAGTTGATGACCAACCGAGTTATCCTGGGGGAGCGTCGCAGCCAGCTCAACCGGCTGGAAAAGGAGCGAAACGCCGCGCTGGATTACAGAGAAAAAGAGGAAGAACTCGAATTAGTGGAGAAATCCATCGATCATAAAAAGTTCAAAAACAAGCGAGAAGAACTAAAGAAGTTCAAGGAGAAAGAAGAAAGAATAAAAGAAAAGCTCTCCGGTTTGGAGGAGCGTCTGGAAGCCACCGACAAAAAAGCAGAAAAGAAGGAAAAGGAGCTAAAGGAACTCAAGGAAGAAAGAGAGGGAGACCAGGAGAAAAAACTATCGAAAGAAGTAGAGCAGGTCAAGATGGACCTGGTTCAGAAGAGGGGAGATATCAGGTCTCAGGAGAAGGAAGTAGATAACCTTAAGGATACCGTAAAGGAGCTGAAGAAGCTCAAAAACCAGGCAAAGTCTAAGTCCACCAAGAAGAAAAGATCGGTTAAAGCGTTGCTCGATAGAGGGCGAGGCGGGATTTACGGGACGATCGAGGGATTGATGGAAGTGGAGCCAAAGTATCAGGTGGCTCTCGAAACGACCATAGGGGGACACCTGCATGATCTCGTGGTTGATACTCGGTCCACGGCCATCGAGTCCGTGAATTACTTAAAAGAAAACAATCTCGGTCGAGCGAGGTTTTTGCCACTAAGAAGTATTTCCGGCAACAGGATGAGTCAAGCTTCGAAGAAGGCGCTGAAAAAGTCCGGGGTTATAGATTACGCGATAGAACTTGTTGACTTTGATTCCAAATATCGGCGGGCATTTCAATACGTGTGTCGCGATACGCTGATCGCGGAGGATCTTGAAGCAGTAGAGGAAGCCGAGAACGTCAGGGTGGTTACCCTTGACGGAGACGTGCTAAGTCGAGGCGGAGCGGTTAGCGGAGGTACTTCCAAGAAGAAGCGGGGCAACACGAAAAATAAGAGAAAAGAGGAGCTGCAGGAAAAAATCAAGTCCAAGCAAAAGAGAATAGACCGATTGGAAAGCAAGATCGAAGAGGGCAAAAAAGAACTTAAAAATCTCAAGAAGAAGCTCGAAAAGAAAGAGAAACAACTGGAAGACCGCACGGAGATGGACAAAGAACTGAAGGAGAAATCCGAAAAGCTTGAGTCCGAACTGGGAGAACTCAAACAGAGGCAAAAGGACCTTTATCGAAAAACGGAAAGTCAGAAGCGGAAAAAAGATAGCGTGGAGAAGGATATTGAGGGTGTTAAGCGGGACCTCAAGAATTTAAACGAGCCGGAAGAGGACCTAGATTTCCTGGACGAGCCGTTGAAGGGATTGATTACGAAGAAGCGAAATTTAAAAAGGGATCTCGACCGTCTTCAGCCAGTGAACATGAAGGCTATTGACGAGTACGAAGATTTCAAAAACCAGGTCGAAGACCTGGAAAATAAGTTAAAGAGCTTGCGAAAGGAAAAGAGAGAGGTAGAGCGTCTGATAGGCAAAATCGAGGAAGAGAAGAAGGAAAAGTTCTACTCCACCATGGAAGAGCTTTCGGAGTATTTCGAGGAAATATTCCAGAAGCTTTTTGATGGAGGTAGCGCCCACCTCGAACTAAGCCGTGAGGGTGATATTGAATCCGGTTTGTTGATTAAAGCCAACCCTCCGGGTAAAGAATTGATAGTACTGGATTCCCTTTCGGGGGGAGAAAAAACGCTAACGGCGATTGCCTTTATATTTGCGCTCCAGGAAATGAACCCGGCGCCCGTTTACGTTATGGACGAAATAGATGCGGCACTCGATCAGCGCAGGTCGACAAAGGTCGCTGATTTGCTGGATGAGTACTCTTCTGACGCCCAGTTAATTTTGATTTCACACAACGAAGAGACGGCTAAACACGCGGAACAGGTTTTCGGTGTTACGATGGATAACGGTCAGTCCGAGGTACTATCCATCAAGTTAAATTAAAGAGGACGGTATGGCTGAAGAAACTGAAGAAGAAGCGGAATTCGCGGGACGTGAGGGATCACCGGTAACGGTACAGGACCTTACCCGTCCGGACTGGCGGGAAAGGCTGGACGAATATACCTATAGCACGGACCCCTGGGATGTATCCGTGACCGAGCTGGCCTCGGGGTTCATGCGGGAGCTCGACAAAATCGGTGGCAAGAACCTCAAGCTCTCGGGAAGGATGGTGCTGACCTGTGCCGTATTGCTCAGAGCCAAAGCCGAGAGGCTGGGAGGTCGAGATCAGACGGACGAGCAGGAGGAGCTTGAGGAAGACCTAAACACGGGATTCTGGGGCTACGAAGAATTCGAAAACGATAGCTACATTCCGGAACTCGAACTACCCCTGAAGCGTATGAGCGAAAGAGCGGTTACCACGGATGAGTTGAGCCAGGCTTTCTCCAGCGCCGTTGAAGTATACGAAAGAAGGGAAGAGCGCCTGGAGGAGGAAGAAGAGACTCCGCACAGCTGGGGGATGGATCTGGAAAGCGAGAGTAACTTTCAGGTTAAGTTGCAGCGTCTCTACAGGAAGGTTAAGCAAAAGCTCTCCCGGGGTAAGGAGGTTCTCTTTTCTTCTTTGCTTGATCGGGATACGAAGGAAGAAAAATTTGAGAAATTTATGGAACTGCTCCATCTTCAATCCGAGGGAAAAGTCAGGTGCAAACAGGAAAGACCGTTTAGCGAAATAAAAGTAGAGTTAACCGAAGACGAGCCCCCCGCAGAACCTAAAACGGAGTCAGCTCAGAAAGATGAATAATTCCGAATCCACCGAAATTTCTCCCGATAGGTCCGCCAAATCAATAATCGAAGCCGCGCTATTTCTCGCGAGCGAGCCGGTTCACAAGTCCGAACTTCTGGATCTAACGGGCCTGGGGGAAGAGAAACTGGACGAAGAGCTGGATGATATTAGGCGCGATTTAAGTCACCCCGATCGAGGGTTGAGGCTGAGCGAAAATAACGATAAGTACTGCTTCCGGATAAAACGAGAACTGCTGGACATGGTGAAGTACCTGGCTCCCCATCAGGACATGTCCAGGGGAGTGCTGAGAACCCTTTCGGTAATAGCCTACAACAGTCCCGTTCTCCAGAAAGAAGTGGTCGATATAAGGGGAAACGGCGCCTACGACCACATAGATCAGCTGATAGAACGAAATTTCATCAAATCCGAGAAAGAGGGCAGGACAAAACTGCTTTCCGTGACCCAGTATTTTCTCGATTACTTCGAGCTGAACGATCTAGATGAGCTGCGCGAGGGCGAAAGCGTTCCCCAGGAATACCTTTAATTAGTTGAAATTTTTCATGTATTCGACCTGGTCCTCCGTCAGTTCGTCCAGGTTTACCCCCAGACTCTTCAGCTTCATTTTCGCCACGGCTTGATCCACTTCCTCCGGAACGGAGTAGAGCTTGTCTTTTAACCCGTCCGCCTCTAAGACGTGTTTAATTGTCAATGTCTGGAGGCCAAAGCTGATATCCATTATCTCTGTAGGGTGACCGTCCCCGGCTGCAAGGTTAACCAGCCTTCCTTCTGCCAGTAGATATATTTCTCTTCCGTCCTCGAAGCTAAATCGTTCGACGTTTTCTCTTGCTTCCTCCCGGTCCGTGGAGAGTTTCTCGAGGGCGTCAATGTCAATTTCAACGTCGAAGTGCCCGGCATTTGCCAGTATAGCCTTATCCTTTAGCTTCTTTATTGCTTCAGCGGGAATTGCTTCGATATTACTCGTGGAAGTTATGAAGAAATCCCCTTTGGGGGCGGCTCGTTCTATATTCATGATCCGGTGACCGTCCATTTTTGCCTCCAGTGCCTTTACCGGGTCGACCTCCACGACGATTACTTCGGCTCCCATTCCGTCCGCTATCCTTGCGATTCCTTTGCCGCACCAGCCATAACCAACTACAACAACCGTACTGCCGGCGACTGTGAGGTTGGTATTTCGCGTTATCGCGTCCCAGGTCGATTGTCCCGTGCCGTAGCGGTTGTCGAAAAGGTACTTCATCCGGGCATCGTTTACGGCAAACATGGGAAATTTCAATTCTCCCTCGCGGTCCAGGACGCGAAGCCTGTTGACCCCCGTGGTGGTCTCCTCCGCTCCACCGATAATTCCCTCGCTTAAGTCTCCCAGGGGTCCGTGTAGCTGCTTTACGAGGTCTCCACCGTCGTCGATTATAAGGTCCGGTTCGTTTGTTAGAACCTGTTCGAGCTGACGTTCGTACTCCTCTTCGCTAACCCCCCACCTGGAGAATACGGTAATATTTTCTTCTTCGTTTAGCGCGGCGGCAACGTCATCCTGTGTCGATAGGGGATTGCTGCTGGTTATGTAAACTTCTCCGCCCCCGGCCTTCAGCGCCAGGGCGAGCCTGGCGGTCTTTGCTTCCAGGTGAATGCTTACGCCGAATTTGTGTCCTGCAAAAGGTTTCTCGCTGGAAATTCTGCCCTCGATTTCTGCCATTACCGGCATATAAGATTTGACCCATTCGATCTTTTTCCAGCCCTGCGGTGCAAGACCGGGATCCGCTACCCTTCCTTTCTCGTCGCTCATTTAACGATAACCTCCCTGTAAATAACCATTAACCGTCATGGATAAAAATTACGCTTAAATTAAAGACAATTTATTCCGGATAATCAACGATAGTTCCAGTAGGCAGTTTACAGTCCACAGAAAAAACTACTGCTTCGAGTTATTCTCGAAACTAGCTGGAACTCAACTGATAGTGAGTTATAATTCACCGGAATTTCAGTTACGAATCGCGTTATTGAAGTTGATTCCGATGGTTCTTAAAAAATATTAATCTTTGTGGACTTACTGGAAAACCGTTACAGAAAGGCGTTTTTGGTCGGCTGAAAAACGGTCGGGAGAAATAAGGGAGTGTTAATGAAAGGGAGGCAAGCTTGACGGACGAAAACCTCGAGAGATATTTCGACGAGGTTAAAGAGGATATACTAACCCGGGAAGAAGAGGTTGAGCTTGCAAAGAGGATAGAGGCAGGCGATAAGGAAGCAAAAAAAGAACTTGCCCGACACAACCTCAGACTAGTGATCAGTATAGCCAAGAAATATAGAAATTATGGACTCCCGTTTCTCGATCTAATTCAGGAAGGTAACCTTGGTTTGATGCGGGCGATTGAGAAATTTGACCACACTAAGGGTTACAAGTTCAGCACGTACGCGACCTGGTGGATACGTCAACGGATATTTCGGGCGATCAACAATCAGTCCCGGACCATCAGAATCCCGGCTCACATGAACGAGTTGATCCGGGAGATTTACAAGTTGGAACAGGAGCACATCAACGAGAACGGCGAGGAGCCGTTTATAGAAGAAATCGCGGAGAAACTGGATGTCGCTGAAGAGAAAGTTCTTAAAGCAAAGAAGTCGGCCCATCAGACCACTTCGCTCGATAAACCTCTCGGGGAGGACTCCCCCAACGGTAACGTCCTGGGAGACCTGCTGGCAGACGAAAACGCTCCCAGGCCCGAGCAGGAGACACTGGACAAGCTCATAACTGACAAGCTGGAGAAAGTGATGGAGGAATCTCTTACTGATAGGGAAAAAAGAATTCTTCAGCTTCGCTACGGGTTGAAGGACTATCATCCCAGAACGCTGGACGAGGTGGGGCAGGTATTTGATATTAGTAGAGAGCGGGTCAGACAGATACAGAAACGGGCGATCCAGAAGCTCCAGACGCCCGAGGTAAGGAAGAAATTGAGAGGTCAAATGTAATCCCGGCTGCTTAGATAGTGTAGCATTTTATGTATCAAAATCGCTTTGGAAACCGTTCGATAAAACCAGGGATCAATTTCCCCAGCGGGGAAATTGCCCTTTCCGATCTCGGCTCGCTCTCCACCCTTTCTTTTTTGGTGGCGTCAAAAGGGCTCCGGGCAGAGAAAATTCCAGCGAAGCGGCGCATATGTTTGACCGAATCGGGAATTACCGGAGGCTTGCCTCAGGTAATTCCCAGAGAGGGATATTTCCATAACCAAATGAGATAAAATTTTTATGCATAATGCTCTGTATAAGGGAGAACAACTATCATGAAGGGAACGGTTTGAGCACGCGAGTCGGAAATTTCTCGACCCGGGGAGCCCGGATTTCGAATACAAGGACGGTCGAAAGGGTGAAACCGTGCCCGCTCGCCTCGATGTTCAGCTTTGACTGAAAAGATTTTTCTGAACGGTTTCCAAATCCATATTTTTTGCACAGTTGTTTCTACGCTATCGCTGCTTATCAGCCCCAAAAAGAGGTACTTTAGTCTATTAATTTTTCTCTTGAGAATGACGGTCGATAGTCAACCGTTCATAAATTAACTATGTCCTCAAATAATTACTCTAAATTCGCCCGACTATATTCGACAGGGTCCTATCCCCGGTATAGCAGGTACATGGCGGGTAAACTTCCCGATATTCTGGGGAAACTCGGAGCGAGACCCTCAAATATACTGGATCTTGCCTGCGGGGAAGGAACTTTTGCTATAGAGACGTCAAAGCTAGGGTACGAGACCGTGGGGGTAGATTTATCGAAAGAGATGGTCGAGATAGCCCGAGATAAATCCGAGGAGGCAGGGGTCGAGGCGACTTTTATCCAGCAGGACATGAGAGAACTTTCACTGGATGGAAGTTTTGGCCTGGCTACAAGCTGGTTCGATAGCATGAACTACCTACTAAACGGGTCGGATTTCCGTAAAACATTAGGCAACGTATACGATGCTCTTTCAGCAGGAGGTTACTTCGTTTTCGACGTAAATACCATTCACGGGTTAAGCGTTCAGTGGCAGGAGCACGACTGCTACGTACAGAGAGACGACTCTTCCGTATTTGAACTGCACAGAACCGGTTACGACAAGTCGGAGAGGCTTGCCAGGCTGACGATAACGTTCTTCGTGAAACGGGGGGATAAATGGGAAAAACACGAAGAAGTTCACATGGAGAAAGGTTACGAGCTGGACGAAATTAGTGAGATGGCAGGGCAGGTCGGGTTTACGGTTACGGGTATCTGGAGTGACCTGGAGGCATTCGCCCCTCCCGAAGAAGAATCCGGAAGAGTCTGGTTTGCCCTGGAAAAAGGCCAAGATTAGGCCACCGGCCTGCAACGTTTTCACCTACACCCAAGCAGGGCGGGTCTCCGTGCCCACCCGATATATAGATCATAACCAACCGCCTCGTCATAGGGACCGAGGCTGCTATTTTAATTTAAAAACCGCCCTGCGACCTTCGCTGATCCAAAAGAATAAAGGGAGTCCCTGTGCCCGGTTTTTGAAAAACCTGTTTTGATATACCCTCTGCCCCTTACCTGGCTGCCGGTATCACCACTACTAATGATTGTAAAAGTTAAATCAGTTGGTAAAAAAATGATGTTCTGAATCCTCACCGATACTTGCAAAATTTCCACGTTTTGATAAACTTATGAAAATCAATAATGCAAAAAAATGAATAAATTTAAAAGAAGAATTTCGACCAGGCGCGATGGAGTACACTCCCAATTGATTTTCGCGTTGGACCTTTCCCTTCCCCTTTATTCCTTATCAGAAAAGGAGAGAGAAGAAAAAAGGGGTCAGCTGTACGACCAGGCACTTTCCTCCCTTAAGGCCGTGGAGGGTCATGTAGCTGCAGTAAAGATAAACTATCCGCTGTTGCTATCCCTCGGTCCGGACCTTACTTCCGACCTCCTTTACGAGGTCGAAATTGTGGGAATTGCCGATTTCAAGGTAGCTGACATAGACAACACTTCCAGGTGGATAGGGAAACAGGCAATGGAAATGGGGTTCGACGCGATAATCGCACATCCGTTTGTCGGGTACGAAAAGGGACTTTCTGGACTGTTCGAGGAAGTAAGGGACCAGGGAGGCGGGGTTATTCTCGTTATCAACATGTCTCATCCCGGAAGCAAGCAGTTCATTACGCCTAACGCCCAGGGACTTGCGGGTTTTGCTCGAAAGAGGAACGCTGACGGCGTCATTGCCCCTGCCACCAGGCCCGAAGAAGTTGGCCAGGCCCGGTCCTGGATTGGCTCGGACGTTCTGTTGCTAACCCCGGGTATAGGAGCTCAGGGCGGAAAACCCGGAGACGCGATTGCCGCGGGAGCGGATTTCGAAATAGTCGGCAGGGCGATATACCAGGCGGACGACCCTGGTGAATCGGCAAAAAACATAAAGGAGCAGATTAACAGGGTGGATAGTTAGATGGACATTGAAGATTCGGATATTACGTTTCGGAGCCAAAAACTGGCTCCGGTGTTGTGGAAGAGCGGTTGTCTGGATTTCGGTGAATTTACTCTTACCTCGGGCATTACCAGCCCGTATTACGTGGATTTACGGTTGTTACCCTCGTTTCCTGAATTGTTCGATATTGCCACGGACATGGCGGCGGATCTGGTTCGAAGGAGGGAAATCGACTTCGACGTAGTTTCAGCAGTTCCGACCGGCGGGCTCCCGTTTGGCACTCTGCTCGCTCATAAACTGGGTGTTCCGCTGACTTATGCCCGGAAAAGGGAAAAGGCCCACGGGGAAGAGAGACGGGTCGAAGGAAAATTAGAGGAAGATGATCGAGCCCTGGTCGTCGACGATATAATCACTACAGGAGGTAGTGTAATCGAGGCAGTCCGGTCGGTTCGAGAGAACGAAGGAAAAGTTGACGACGTTCTCGTCCTGCTTGACAGGACTGAGGGTGGAGCTGAAAACCTGAGAGACGAGGATTTGCGCCTGAACAAGGTTGCCAACGTGGAACCCCTCGTCGAGGAGCTGGAATCGAGGGGAAAAATTAGTTCTGAGATGGTTGATAAGGTTAAGAAATATCTGGATGAGAGGTGATATTCAATTGCCCAACACTTTCGAAGGGACTGACTTTATTACAATCCGGGATAAAACCAGGGAAGAGCTCGAAATCGTGATGGACAAAGCCCGGCAGATGGAGCAGTATAGAAACGTCGGAACTGACTCCGCCAGAGGTCATCTAATGGGAACCCTTTTTTTCGAACCCAGTACCCGGACAAGGATTAGCTTCCAGGCGGCAATGAAACGGCTAGGTGGAGATACGGTCGGTTTCCCGTCCCCGGAAGGGTCGAGCGTCCAGAAGGGGGAGACTCTGGCCGACACCTTAAGGACAGTGAGTCAATACGTCGATATTCTGGTCCTTAGACACCCGAGTGAAGGTTCGGCGAAACTGGCTGCGGAGTTGCTCGATATACCGGTCATGAACGGAGGAGATGGCAGTGCCAATCACCCCACACAAACGTTGCTGGACCTCTATACGATAAGAAAAGAACTCGGGAAAATAGATGGAAAGACGATTACTCTCGCCGGTGATCTCAGATACAGTCGGACCACGAGGTCCCTTGCAAGGGCGCTTACTCGGTTCGACGTAGAACTAATATTAAACTCTCCGGAACAGCTAAAGATGAAGGAAGACCTTCTGGTTGAACTCGAAGAGAAAGGGTTGAGCCCGAAGGAGACAAACGATCTGGAAAGTTCTACAGCGGAAGCTGACCTTATCTACGCCACGAGAATTCAGAAAGAAAGGTTTCCTGACATCTCCGAGTACAAAAAGGTGGCTCACGCCTACGAGATTGACAAAGATTTGCTCGAGAAAAATGGAGAACCTTTGCTACTGCATCCCCTGCCCCGTGTTAACGAGATAAATACCGACGTGGACGACATGGATAATACGGTTTTCTTTAACCAGGCGGGCAATGGCGTCCCGGTGAGGATGGCTCTCATTTCACTACTGCTGGATCTACCGGGTAGGTGAAAATATGACACCGGATAAACAAAAGATGAAGATTACCAGGATCGAGAACGGGACGGTTATCGACCATATAAACCCGGGCTCGGCTCTAAAAGTATTTGGAATTCTCGGTCTGGACGAGGACGAAGAGAGTTCTATAACTATTGCGATCCGCGTTAATAGCGGCAAGATGAGCGAGAAGGACCTGTTGAAGATCGAAGACAAGTTTCTTACTCCCAAGGAAAGCGCGATGATCGCGCTGATCTCCCCCAGAGCCACGATAAATATAATACGGTCGTTTGAAGTGGACGAGAAGCACCCTGTGGAATTACCGGAAAAACTGACCGGTATATTTGACTGCGATAACCCTAATTGCATTACCAATCAGGACCGCGAGCCCGTAGAGCCCCAGTTCGAAGTAGCCGAAAAGGAAGAGCTATCGGTAAGGTGTCTCTACTGTGACAACCTGATGGACGAGGGTCAGGTGACCCATCAGTTAATTCAGGAAAGTTAGCGGGGGATATGGGCATTAAACCCAGCTCTTTCACCATTTTATGGAAGAGGGTGTTTCATAAAAAATGACTTAATTTTAACCCAATACCCTCTGCCCTTGCCTGGCTGCCGGGATTACCTCTACTAATGAGCTTTAAGATTAAATCAGTTACCAGGCAAGCTGTAAGGGAGTCACTGGAACTCACGTAATCGGTCCCCGAAGGAACGGAAAACAAACTTGATCGAGGAAAGATGGGCAAAGATAAGATAAGAATAAGAAAAATAGAGAGTGTCAAAGACGAAACTCCTACCATAAAAACCTTCAAGGTCTTCGATCCCCCTTCCGCGAAATCCGACCCCGGTCAGTTCCTCATGGTATGGGTCCCGGGATCGGGAGAAATACCCCTGGCTGTCTCCGCTGTACATGATGATTACATAGATCTTGCCGTCAAAAGAAGGGGCTCTACGACGAAATACTTTCACGAGCTCGAAGAGAATGATAAACTGGGGATCAGGGGTCCCTACGGAAACGGTTTCAAGAAGCCAACGGAACCTAGCCTGCTGGTTGGCGGTGGCTACGGGATCGCCCCACTTCGTTTTCTTCATCAGAAATACGCCGAACAAGCTCAGATACACGTGGTAGCGGGAGCTTCGACGGAACAAGAACTGCTTTTCCTCGCCGAACTCGATCCTGTGGCCGTATCAACGGAGGACGGCTCGCGAGGGATCGAAGGGACCGTCCTGGCGCCAATGAGAGAAGTTCTCAGTGAAGTTGAGGTTAAAACTGTCTACACGTCCGGTCCGGAAAAGATGGTCCGCGGGGTCTACGATATATGCATAAATAAGGAGGTCAAACTCGAAGCGAGCCTGGAAAGGATAATGAAATGCGGCGTCGGCCTCTGTGGTTCCTGTTTGATAGACGGGTTCAGGGTCTGTCAGGACGGTCCCGTGGTCGGTCTGGATCAGTTAAAGGAATTCGAGGAGTTCGGTGTCTGGGAGAGGTCGTTTTCGGGAAGGAAGGAGAGGATTTGATTTGACCCACCGGTTGAAGCTCCGGGCCAGTAACGTCTATTACCGTGGAGACCTACGGGACCTGGAAGTAGGCATTGACGAGGGGCTAATAGCAGAAGTTGGCACGGACGTCGGTCGGGCCGACGAGAAAATCGACCTCGGTGACAATCTTCTCCTGCCAGGAGTGGTTGACCCTCATGTACACTTTCGCGACCCGGGAAACCCGGAAAAAGAGGACTTTCGGTCCGGCTCGATAGCGGCGCTCCGGGGTGGAGTCACGACCGTCCTGGATATGCCAAACAACTCACCGCCGATAAATTTGCCGGACCTGTTTCGGCGGAAGAAACAAATTGCTCGAGAGAAAAGCCTGGTTAACTTCGGACTTTACGCGGGAATTCCGGGCGATCTGGATTTGATCGAACCCATGTGGAGCGAGGGGCCGATCGGCTTCAAGCACTATATGGCGGAAGAGAACCTGGCCCTCGAGGACCTCGCCGAAAGGATAGACGAAATTGGTGCCCTGTTGACCGTACATGCCGAGGATAAAGAGGTGCTGAATAGTACGTCTCGGCCCGGTACTCCAGAAGAATACCTGGAATCAAGACCCCCGGAAGCGGAGATAACCGCGGTCAAAAAACTGACTCCACTTTCCCTGGATAGACTTCACCTTGCCCACGTTACACTGCCGGAATCCGTCTCGCTGGTTCAGGAAATGGCCACCACCGAGATTACTCCCCACCACCTGCTGCTGTCTCGCCAGGACGTGGACCTTTCCAATTTTGTTCCGGTATGCAATCCACCCATCAGGGACGGATCGGAGGTCGAGAAAATTCAAGAACTGTTCGTCCGGGGAGAAATTGAGGTGATAGCCAGCGACCACGCGCCCCACGAACGAGAGAAAAAAACTACTTCGGAACCCAAAGATGGTAGCGCAGGTATCCCGGGCGTAGAAACTATTTTACCCCTCAGTTTGACGTTTGCCCGAAATAACGACTTGCCTATCTCTTTTATCGTGGAAAAACTGACAAAAAGTCCTGCCGAGATATTCGGCCTCGAGGGGAGAGGTGAAATCCGGGAGGGGTACTGGGCGGACCTGACGGTGGTTGATGGAAGCGTCGATAGAGAAATTCTGGGCGAGAACTTTTGTTCAAAGGCTAAGCTAACCCCGTTTGAAGGGAAGGAAGTTTCGTTCTGGCCCACGATGACGTTTGTTAACGGTGAGCTGAAGTACCGGAAAGGAGAAATAATCGAAGCAGAGCCAGGGAGATTTCTTACGGGTGGTAATCGTGGCTGAGAAGAAGTTGCTGGAAGTTGAGCTGGCCGGACTGAAAATGGCTAACCCGTTGATTCTGGCCAGTGGAATTATGGGCACCACGCCCGGTGGACTCAACCGGGTCGCGCGCGAAGGAGCGGGCGGCGTAACGACCAAAAGCCTGGGGCCCGAGCCCCGAGAGGGACATCCTGCGCCAAACGTGGTAAAGGTCACGGCGGGCTATTTGAACGCGATGGGTCTACCTAACCCCGGGGTGGAGGAATTCGCCAGTGAACTGAAAGAAGTAGAGCTTGAAGCTGCGGTATTCGGGAGCATCTTCGCTCATAATGATGATGAATTTCGCCGAGTGGCCCGGGTATTAGAACCCACGGTCGACGCGCTTGAATTAAACCTTTCCTGCCCTCACGCGGAGAGTCTGGGTGCCGCCATAGGAGCACGCCCGCCCCTGGTCGAAGAAATAGTTTCAGCCGTGGTTCGGGAAGTGAATATTCCCGTATTTGCCAAGCTAACCCCAAACGTCTCGGATATAACGGAGATTGGCAGGGCGGCGGAGTTGGCCGGCGCGGACGGCGTGGTTGCGATCAATACCCTGCCGGGAATGTCGATTGACGTGGGGACCAGGAGACCTATCCTGGGCAACAAGTCCGGAGGGCTGTCGGGTCCGGCGATTCACCCTGTGGCCGTAAAGTCCGTGTACGACCTTTACGAGGCGTTATCGATTCCCATTATCGGTGCCGGGGGTATCGAATCGGGCGAGGATCTGGTTGAAACTCTTCTCGCTGGCGCTAACGCCTGTCAGGTCGGGACAGCAATAGCCGATACAGGTATGTCAGTTTTTCGAGAACTTAACTCCTGGCTTGCCGATTATCTAGATTCTCATCAGATGGGTCTTTCCGAATTGATAGGCGCCGCCCACGATTACTAGATTTCTTTAACAACCGCCCGGGCAGGGGCACCCGCCCTGGTCCTGTAATTTCTGTGTTAAACCCGGAACTATCCAACAAGGAGCCCGGAACTAGTTAACAACCAACTGTTCTTAAACCTTTATCCATAATCCATAACCCATAGACCATGAACTACAGAGAAACCCCAAAACTCGAAAGTATCAATACTATAGCCGGGGCCAGAAGTATCGCCGGAAGTAAATTGCTCACCTTTACGTCTTTTATTTCCAGCAGGGAAAGCCCTATTCCGATTATCAGTATTCCACCGGTTGCGGATAGTTCACCGACTGCGAGGGAGTTCGAGACCTCTTCCGCTCCCAGACCTCCCCGGGCGAAAAATGCAAGCAAGGTGATTCCTCCCTGGTAGAAGAAGAGGGTAAATACGGAGAACAGAACCCCTACACCGAGAGTCGCTGCAAAGATCATGGAGGCAAAACCGTCCAGCCCCGCTTTTATAGCCAGCAGCTTGTAGTTACCGGTTAACCCGTCCTGGATGGCTCCCAGGAACGTCATGGGACCGACTGCGAATACGAGACTTGCCGTTACGAAACCTTTGGTAAAATCGCCGTCAGGAGAGTCGACCGGCATCACCTTTAGGAATAGCCGTTCCAGGTAGTCCCCGACACCGTCTAGCCTCGCCTTGATCCTGCCAATTTCGCCCAGTAAGCCACCAATCGCTACGCTTCCCATGGGGATGAAGATATTCTGGGTGTCGAGCGCCATCCGGAACCCGATTACCAGCGTGATTAAACCCAGGCCCCTCATTACGATATTCTGAAGGTTTTCGGATAGCCTCTTGCCTACTAAGAGACCAACTGTGCTCCCGATTATGACTGTTACGATGTTGATTAGGGTTCCGGTTCCTATCATATTTAGCAATTTGTTGAGAGAGCTTTCGGATTACCCTGCCAGGTAATCCTTGATACCGGCAATAGTTTGATCTATGTCGTCCTCGGATACGTCCAGGTGGGTGACGAACCTTATTTCTCTTTCATTCCGTGGTCCAATCACGATACCTTTTTCCTTTAAGAATTCGGCGAGATCTACGGCG
>JAGXKX010000019.1:11019-24481 GCA_018335015.1 Candidatus Bipolaricaulota bacterium | reverse complement strand
GCCGCCAATAGTAATACTGCTCCCAGTATGCAGGAAGAGGGGATCAGGAACCTTTCATTCCCCCCTATAAGGCGCCGAATAATATGGGGAACGACCAGACCGATAAACCCGATTATACCGACGAAGGAAACAATCAGGGCGGTCACGAGGCATGAAATAAGCATTCCGTAGAGCCTTAATTTGTCCACGTCCACGCCCAAACCTTTAGCGGCTTCGTCGCCCGAATCCAGTACCTCGTAATCCCAGCTCTTGTACAAGAAGTAACTAGCGGCGGGGACGACGGCGACCAGCATAATGTAGAAATCTCTCCAGGTCGCCCTTCCAACGTCCCCAAAAGTCCAGAAAACTATGGACGCTAATTCGGTCTCACTTGCAAAATACTGCATTGCCGTATAACCCGCTGTAAACAGAGACCCGAGAGCGACTCCGGTGAGAATCATGGTCGCCGGTGACGCCCGTTTAAGCTTGGCCAGCAGGAGAATGATAAACGTAGAGACCAGCGACCAACCGAAAGCGGAAATAGTAACGATATAGGGATTGTTGAGGATAACTGAATCCGCGGCACTGCTTTGAAGCGTCCCCGCACCTAAAACGATTACGGAGAAGGCTGCGCCAAAAGCGGCGGCGTGTGATATTCCGAGAGTGTAGGGCGAACCCAGCGGGTTCCTCAGTATGCTTTGCATTGAAGCGCCCGCGACGGCCAATCCGGCGCCGGCGAGAACCGCGGAAAGGACTCTGGGAAGCCTTATATTCCAGATTATGGTGTTTAAGCTGTCCGAGGTGGCTCTTCCCAGAAGTCCCGAGATGGCTTCAAGGATGGATATATCTGCAGCACCGACAGTTAGCGAGAACACCCCTAAGAGGGCAAGCAGGATTGCGGAAAAGGAGAAGAAAACGATCCGTTTTTGGGAGTACCCCCTGTATCTCTTCAGTACTCCCGCACTCGAGTTATCCCCGTTTCCGGCCGGGTTTGAATTCATCCTTTGCCTCCGGGTTTATTCCGACGGGTCAATTTTCTTGAATCCTCCAAAGTCTTCCTTCATCTTGTCGTAGACCGCCCCGCCGACGAGTACTTTGTAGATCTCGTCCGCTTTCTCTTCGGGGTTTACATCCTCGAATCTTCCCGGGTATAGAACCTTGCCGATGTAGTAAGAATCGGCTAAAACCGTGCCGAAGTTATGGGTGTAATAACTTTGAGGGAGTATTCCGTAGAGATTTCCGTCTCGGACTGCCTGCAACGTTTTAAATTTGGGATTCTTTAAATCTTCCATGGCCAGGGAGTATCCTCCTTCATCGATGAAAATAATCTCCGGGTCCCATTCTACGAGTTTTTCAGAGGAAACTATTACGTGCTCGCTCCCTAAGTCAGCGGCAGGATTTTTAGCATTTACGAACTGAAATGGGGCGTATTTAGGCTCCGTGCTGACAATTCCATGGGATCCGCGATACGACACGGCGCCGACGTAAGCTTCCGGCTTGCTTTCGGGAGGTATATCTTTTGTTCTATCTTTTAAATCCTGTATCGTGGACTCGATATATTGAATTAATTTTTTTGCTCGATCTTCCGCATTTAATACTTTGCCCATAAGATTTAATCCATCGTATATAGCTTCTTTATGTGCTCCTAGATCGCCGTAAGTTAAGGCAATTACCGGGATGCCCGTCTGATTCTGGAGATCATTGGCGTCTCCTGCAGTCGCGTAGGTCCAAAAAATGACGTCCGGGTCCAAAGCGGTTATGAGTTCCGGGTCTCCACCGTGTGTTGGGCCGACAGAAGGCAGCTCCGCTAATTCCGGATGAGCCAGAATGTAGGGACGACCGGTATGGTGTTTTTTCTGTTTCTCGATATTCTCAACCCCCACCACCTTAT
This sequence comes from Candidatus Bipolaricaulota bacterium, assembly GCA_018335015.1. Lineage (GTDB taxonomy): Bacteria > Bipolaricaulota > Bipolaricaulia > M55B111 > M55B111 > JAGXLP01. The sequence continues at coordinate 22,611 of JAGXKX010000019.1, read as the reverse complement.
AAACGCAGTTAAGATAAATTATCAACCTCAATGCCCCCGCCTCCAATCCGACAACCTCGTCAACCTTTTCCGGGACTTCGACCTTTCTTCCGGTCATATCGGTGACCGTGATAGTCTCTCCCGATTCAGACCCCGAAAAACTTGTTGCCCCGAAAAACACTACTGCCACTATTAATACACTGATCAAACAAAGTTTTTTACGCATCCAACACCCTCCCGACGTTTTTAATTTAAATGAACCATACTAGTTGAAATCCAAGAAAAACATAGTTTTAAAATAAGGAGTCAACTTAAATCGGCACCTGTAGACGTAGCCAGCAGCTTGCCGTGGATCACTCCCTTCGTGCTTGTTAACTCATTCGCCAAATTCCTTACCTCTTTGCCGTGCCCCTGAACTGCTATAAGTTCCAGGCAGTTGTCCGCATCAACATGAAGATGCGTGGTAGAAATGATCAATTCGTGGAATTTATGCTGAAGGTGGGTAAGGTTGTCGGAGAGGTTGTTCTTATGATGGTTGTACAGAAGGGTGACGACACCCATGACCTCTTCATCTTCTTCCCACTCTTTTTCGACTATTCTATTCCTGATCATATCACGAATAGCCTCTGACCTATTCCTGTAACCCTGATTGGCAATCATGTTATCGAACTTACTTAACAAATCTTCACTCATTGAGACGCCAAACCTCTGTGTTTCAGTCATTTTCTACCACACCCTATCGTAATACGAATTTTTTATTCGTAGCATGATCGTCATCATAGTAACAATCATGGGTGACGATTTCAACGGTGGATTTTATAATAAAGGGGGAGGCAAATGTTAAAAATTCAGATTTTTACTAGGCTCAGAATCAAATAATAAAAGTTATAATCAACGGATAGAAAAGTTCTGTCAGGACAAGAAAGAAGCAGAGAAAACAATTCAGGATATCACGACCCGGTTAAAAGAAAAGGGAGCTCGCAAAGATGCCAGGAAAGTTGAGAAGTTACTGAAGAATTATCGAAAAATATTTGGGGTTAACAGCTTATTTCCTCAACCACCTTGCCAGAGAGGTACCCTAGAAAGCGTTATAAGTTTTTTAAGTAACCCCTTAACAAACTTCCCTTCTTGTTTTTCCATCAACTCTCTTTCTCTTCAAGTTCCGGGGATGGTTCCTTGATCCATTTCCAGGAGACAGCAATGAAAAATGCCGAGACCACCAGAGGCACAACGAGATCAGGAATTATTGGGGCGTCGACGGTCAACTCGCCCGCAATATTGCTCAGCGCATGAAAGATCACGGCAGCGAAAGGGGCCTTGCCAGCAGAATTGAATATCCAGGCGTAAATGGGAGAAATAATAACTATGGAAAAGTTGAAAGACCAGAAAGCCGGCGAGCCTGCTCCCAGAGTCGCCTGGTAAGTACCCTCCATGAAGAAGAGTGGAAGGTGCCACACCGCCCAAAAAGCCCAATCACCAAGGAGGAGTTCAGTACTGAGAGCCGGCTCTGTAAGCTTTCCTGAGCGTAGCCCCTCCATCCTATTTCCTCAAGACCGCCGAAGATCGCCCCGATCAAGAGAAAGAGCGGCGGGCCAACGTCCAGAGGTCCACGTGCCAGCACTTGAGGGGAGGAAAAAGACCACGGAATTAAGGTCAGGATGATTACCAGCCCGACAATGACCAGGTACCACTTTATCGAGAGACTCCACGGATTGAGGCAACGTTTCATAAAAGCGGACAGCGAAGAATCAGAGTGCCAATAACCCGAGCTAATCAGGGTCGCCAAGACTGCCAGCGGGCCGATACCACCAGCAATATAGAAGAGTACGCTGGGAAAAGAGAACAAAGCTTCACCAGAAATAAAAGTCAGACCGTAAAAGCCCCAGGTCCATAAAATGGTCCCAAAAAGGTAAATCCATGGCCGTGATTCTCCGGGGTCTTGCTCCTTCCTTCTTTTACCTGCATCCAGTTTTGTATTCACCTGAATTAAACCCGTAAGTGCAATTTTGATTTTCTTTGTCTCCAAGTCTACTATTCTTTTGAGCAATTAAAAACTCGCGCCAGAAATTCTTCGATCATATTCGAAAACTTGCAGTTGCTGATTCCTCAGGAAAGTGAATCCCATGAATGAGAAGAGAAAAGTAAAGATAATAACGGCGGAGGAAAAGAGCGAAGGAAGCGGTGCCAGGGTATTACGGCCGTTTCCGGGGGAGAAGCCCTAGCAAAGGACTTCCGGGGAGAGATCGAACTGGAGTTGGAAACCACCGGAAGACTGAAATTTATTGCCCTGGCAGGAAAACCCCATGACCAGCCGATAAATATGCACGGATCCTACGTCGACTGAGTCAATTTGGTGTACTCATTCGAAAATTTACTCAACTCAGCCCTTTCACCGACGGAGAGAGCAGGTATTTCAAGTCAGCAACCCCTTCTCTCACCGCGTAAAGCGCAGCCTTGGTCCTGTTGGCAAGGTTGAGCTTGCCCAGAATATTGCTTCCGTGGAATCGGACCGTCCGCTCGCTTAGTACAGCTTGCCGACAATATCCTCATTTGAGAGTCCCTTTGCAAGTAACTTCAGAATTCGGCTTCCGGGACCTAAAGCTCGTCCTTGTTTATTACGTCCCCTTTGCCCCAGCCGATTTCCTCACCACAACTGGGACATTCGGTAGTACTACCCTTTAGCAGCGCCTTCTCAAACTGGTCTTCGTCCATCTCCATTCCAGTTCCTACTTCCTCTCCACAGTTAGAACATTTCACCTTTAGTTCTACCATGGTAAAACCCCTCTTTAGTATAACTAAATCGGAGTTACTACCGCAAATTTCTCCGCGCCGTAATAGCACCGCAGTTTGTTGCGGGGTTTTTCTTTAGCCGGCAGCCAGGTAAGGGGCAGGGAGCTCCTAGTAAAAAATGAAGTTAACCTTTGTAAATTAAGTTTCGTTTTCATACGAGTGTAAAAGATTTGAGTTTAACACACTACCGGCCCCTAGATTACCGAACCCGGGAGTTCCGTAATTAACTATCATTAAAATAACTGGCTGTTTCGGCCAACAGATCTATGATCTCCAGGTTCTGGGGGCAGGCCTCCTCGCACTCGCCACAGGCAACACAGGCGCTGGCCCGCTGTTCTTCGTCCAGAAATTCGTAGTAGCTGTTCTTGTTCTCTTCGAACTTGCCGTAGACTTCCGCCTCGTTGTAGAGCGTGAAGTTGGTGGGTATTTCGACTCCGTTCGGACAGGGCGTGCAGTAGTTACAGCCGGTACAACCTACGGGAGATATCTCCCTGTATTTTTCCGCCGCCTCTTCCATCAACCGAACCTCCCCTTCGGTTAACTTCCCAATTTTTGAATTGCTGGCGAGTTCCACGTTCTGTTTCACCTGGTCCATTGCAGTCATGCCACTTAACACCAAGGAAACTTCCGGCTGGTCCCAGAGCCAGTTTAAAGCCCAGCTTACGGGACCTCTTTGCGTATCCGCTTTACTCAAGATTTCATCTATCTCCTCGGGTGGTTCGGCTGCTAGCTTGCCCCCTCTCAGCGGCTCCATAATTACGACGGCTAGCCCTTTCGAGTTAGCGTATTTCAGCCCCTCCATTCCCGCTTGGAACTCCCTGTCGAGGTAGTTGTACTGAATCTGACAGAAGGTCCAGTCATAGGAATCAACGATTTCTTTGAAGGTCTCCAGGTCGTCGTGAAAGGAAAATCCGGGGTAGGCGATTTTCCCTTCCTCTTTAACCTTATCCAGCCACTCGAACACTCCTACTTCCTTGTAGTTCTCCCAGTACTTCTTATTCAGCGTGTGAAGAAGGTAAAAATCTATCTGGTCTACCTCAAGTCTATCCAGTTGTTTATCGAGATACTCGTCCATATCCCCGGGCTCCTCGATCAACCAGGAAGGTAACTTCGTAGCTATTCGGGTTTTCTCCCTGTACCCATCTTTAAGAGCCCTGGCCACCAATTCCTCGCTGTTTCCATCGTGATAGGGCCACGCGGTATCCACGTAGTTAACCCCGTGATCAATGGCGTACCTGATCATTTCAATTGCTCTTTCTTCGTCGATATCACCGCTCTCCTCACCCTCTGTCGGCAACCGCATCGCGCCGAACCCAAGAGCCGAAGCGTTCCAGTCGAGTTGACCGAACTTTCTATACTGCAATTATATCACCTCTGGAGGACAAACCTTGGTTAAAGAACCTAACACGAGCTCGAACCAACATTTTACTCAAAGGTCACGTAATTATCCTTCGTGTCACAGATGGGACAAACCTCAGGTGCTTCTCCCTCGACGGTATGTCCGCAGACGCTACAGACCTGTAAATCCCCGATGTCGGGGTCTTCACCTTTCTCGACCACTTTCTTGGCTTCCTTATACATCTTCGCGTGAGTCTTCTCAGCCTCAAGGGCCCACTCAAAAGTCTTTGCCGCGGCGCCTTCGTCCTGAAACTTCGCGACCTCCAGATATGTCGGATACATCTCCTCGATTTCAAATGTCTCTCCGTCTATCCCCTTTTGAAGGTTATCCACCGTATCGCCAACTCCGTAGGGGGATTCTGCGACAGCGGTCCCGGCCTCCTCGGGAGATCTTCGAAGGTGGTTGGTTGCGTGGACCCTTTCCGCGTAGGATATCGCGCCAAATAGGCGGGCAACGTTCGGGAAACCTTCGTTTTCCGCAACCTCCGAGTAAATCTGGTATCTCATATTCGCCTGGCTCTCGCCGGAAAAAGCATTTCGCAAGTGTGACTTCGTCATTTCAGAAACTTCTCTCATTTATTTCACCTCTGGTAGAAAATTGTAGCCCCTTCGGGGGTTAAAACAAATACCTCCTACTTTTGAGCCACGATTGACTTATATTCAACTATTACACAGTTCTTTCACCATCCCCGTACATCATTTTGTCCTCCTGTGCCTCCTGCCTGTTACCTGGTAACTGATTTAACCTTAAAATCCTACCAGTAGACGAAATCCGGCAGCCAGGTAATAGGCAGGAGGCTTGAACTAAAAAAATAGTGATTTCTCCTGTCCTTCACATTGCTTCCGAGGGTGGTGAGAGAACTGAGTATTAATCATTTTTGCTTCCAGTTGAACAAACTTTGATTTTCCTCAACTTCAAAACTACCATTTCCTGGAGTTAAATGTCTGATTAAAGAACGGCAAATTCGGAGATATTTAGGAGGGTCAAGAGAGTTCCATCGGTTCATTTCTGAGAAGGTGAAAACAATGAGCGCAACAGGAAAAATAAAGATATTGACGGCTGAGGAAAAGAGCGAAGGTAGCGGAGCCCGGGTACTGCGACCGTTTCCCGGGAGCCAGCTTTCCCACGTAGACCCGTTCGTTCTAATGGACGAATTTTTCGTGGATCCTTCCGCCGGCTTTCCCGAGCACCCTCACAGGGGGTTCGAAGCAGTGACTTACATGCTCGAGGGCGGGTTCGTGCACGAGGACTCCGCCGGGAACAGAGCAACTGTTAGCCGGGGAGGGCTCCAGAGGATCACTATGGGGAAAGGAATAAGGCACTCCGAATCCCCGGCAACTGACGGCAAAACTCACGGGGTTCAGCTCTGGGTAAACCTGCCGAAAAATAAGAAAGAAGTAGAACCCGGCTACGAGATAGCCCCAGAAGAGGAATTGCCAGTAGAAAATCAAGACGGAACCAGGATAAAGACCCTAATCGACGAAAACTCCGGTCCCAGCTTGCAGACGGACGTCGAATACAGGGAAATCGAGTTAAATAACGCCGAATTTACCTGGAGAGTAAGAGAAGATCTTCAGGGGTTTATTTACATCATAGATGGGAACGGGGTCCTTAAATCCGAAGATGAAGAGCTCGACCTATCAAACGGAAATGCCATCGTAAAAGACTTCCGGGGCAATCTAAATCTCTCTATCGAATCGACCGATACACTAAAATTAATTAGCCTCCTTGGCAAGCCTCACGGGGAACCGATAGACATGCACGGTCCTTACGTGGATTAGTAAGAGAGATGGACGAGTAAGCCTATCTCCGCTTTGAAAGATTAAGAACCAAAGTGGCCCGGAGGGGAGGTCCCTGTCTCCGGGCCACATTAGGGTGGTGTAGCTTAGATCCGGCAGGTTAATTATCTATGATGTATTCCTACACATTCGGAAACTGTAAAATCATGGCCAGACTCTATTCAATCAAGAAAATCTCTGCCTAACTCGGTGGCCGTCAGCCATTACATCTGATCCAGGTTCTTTTCGATATCCGCCTTCTTCCGTTCTTCCTGGAGCCACTGGTTGTAGGCTTCGTTTTGCTTCTGGGACCTTACCGTATTCCTAACCTGATCACTTACTTCATCTAATGGCCTCACGTTTCCTTCCTGGTCAGTGTAACTTTGTTTATTCTGGTTATAAAAAGCCTCCACCTCTTCCTCGCTGACAGTGACTTTATCAGTCACCCTTTCCCTCAATTTCTGGGTTTTAAGGTTTTCTCTTATCCTCGTTTTAAGGTTCTCCAGGGTCATGTTCTGATTATCTTTGAGATAGCCTTCCAGGTCGCTTTTATCGCTGAATTGCTGGTTTTCCTCGACGATTTTTGTTATTTCCTCCTGTACCGCCTGATCGGAGACATTTATACCCAGTTCTTCAACTTTCTGAACCGTCAGTTTCTGGTTAATAAGCTGGTCCAGAACGTATTTCCTGTATTCACTAAGGAAATTCTGCCCCGCTTCGCTCGTCATGAGAAACTGAGAAAAAGACCTGAATTGTCGGGACAGGGTCATAACTATTTGCTGAACCTGAGAAGCCTGAGAGAGTTCCTGCTGAGTTATCTCCTCTCCGTTTACCGTCGCCAGAACAGTGGTTCCCGCCTGATTCGTACTTTCCTGACCAACTGCAGCGAAAGAAGAAAAGATCAGAAGTGAAATTAGCAAACTAACAAATAAGCTTCTTCGCGAAAAATCCACCAAAATCACCTCGTAGAAAATTCAAATTATTGGTTAAACCTAGACCATTAACTTGACAATTATTTTATTAACCAGATGTGAAAGGTTTATAAAGAAAAGGGGCCGGCCCGGTGAAAAAGCTAACGAATCAACAGGGAAAACCTGGACCAGGTTTTCTAACCCTTGCCTGCTCTCTGCCGCTTACCAGGCAACTAATTTAATTTTTAAAACTTAGCAGTAGAGGTAAGCGCCGGAAGGCAGTAAGCGGGGTAAAATAAACTCATTGTTTACGAACTACAACTCTACTTCAGACAACGGTCAAAGGTCGGAGTTTATTTATCTCAGATCTTACACCAACGGCGGATTAGCTACCTAGTTTGGATCGGATACTAGCTCTCTACCCCTTAGCTGGCAACTGATTTAACCTTTCAAAATCAGCAGGAGACGAAATCCGGCAGCCAGGTAAGGGGTAGAGAGCTAGTAGTGAAAAAAAGAAACCAATACTCACAATTAAGTTTCGCTTTCATACGACGGTCAAAGGACTGAGTTTATATCAATTAATATTTTTTATTGAAACGGGAAGCTTTCCCCTGGGTTTTACTTTACCCGCCAGTACTCTAGCCGTAGCACTTATCATAGGGTCGTTTCCTCCCCGTGGCGCATTCCAGCGGTTGTAGGAATACGTTGCCAGATACGTGGGTACTTCGGGGAACTCTCTGATGTCATAGGGTAGCCCTTCAGCAATGACTACGGTATCCTCGTTTTCCTTTAGGAGATTTCGAACAAGCCTTACCTGGCCTTCCGGCAAGGGACCTCCGGAAAAGGTTAACAGCACCACCTTATCGACACCGGAAGCGAGATCCGCCGCCGAATTTATCGCGGAGCTTGAGGGCGACCAATCATTGGAAACTTCGGTATTTGGCGTCCGGTAGACCGACAATTCAAGTGAGGGCATAACCCCCTCAAGAGCGTCTCTTACCTGGTAGACCGAATCCTTCACTCCAGCCAATAAAACCTCCGACCTGTCATCCAGCGGTACGAGGTTTCTTTCATCTTTAACCAGAGTTACAGCCTTTTCAGCGATCGTCCGGGATACTTTTTCATGCCCGGGACTTCCCGAAATATAAGCAGCTCCGGCCGGTTCGGTAAGGTTATCTCCATCCATCAGTCCATAATCTTCCTTTAATTCCAGAACCCTTTCTACGGACTCGTTGACGGAAGAAACTGGAATTTCTCCATCCCGAACCGCTTCAACCAATCCATTATGAATCTGTACCGCGTCACTGTAGGTTCCCACGGCCATTACGACGTCAACTCCGGCCTTTATAGCTTTTACCGCTCCCTCTACCTTCCCAAAATTATTCTCTATTGCCCCCATATTCATGGAGTCCGTAATCACGACACCGTCAAACCCCTGCCGGTTCCTGAGCAGATCTTTTATTACCTTTTCGGACATAGTAGCAGGTAGCTCCGGATCGATCGTCTCCACTATGATGTGAGCCGTCATAACAGCGTCTGCACCGGCGGCGATTCCCTCTTTGAAGGGTCGTAAATGAGACTCCAATTCGGTCTCCCCATAACTGACTTTTGGCAGGCCGTAGTGAGAATCGGTCTCAGTGTCTCCATGGCCCGGATAATGTTTTAAGGTGGCGATCATATTGTTTTCCTGATAACCAGTTACCGCCGCCCTGATGAAAGTACTCACCTTCCCCGGGTTAGATCCAAAGGAGCGGACACCAATCACGGGATTTTCGGGGTTCGAGTTTACGTCAGCCACGGGAGCAAAGTTCCAGTTAATGCCCATTGATCTGGCTTCTCTTGCCGTGATCGCCGCCGCCCGTTCGGCCAGTTCAGGATTTCCCGTAGCTCCAATCCCCATCTGGGTGGGAAAGGTAGTGGCGCCGCTCGAGACGTTCGTTCTCGGTCCGTACTCCATATCGGAACCCACCAGCAACGGAAGTCCCGAAGGCGATGCGTCAGCCCATTCCTGCAATTGGTTAGTATATCTGGCTCCCGCCCGAGAACCGGAAATGTCGTAGAAAATGACCGACCCGATATTCAACCTCTGAATCAATTTCTTCATCCTATCGGACGGCGAACCATCCGGGTTTTCAAGCACATTAACCATTAGTAGCTGACCCACTTTTTCTTTCAACGTCAGCCCGGATAGGATCTTATTTATATTGACGTCAGCGGGATAGGCGGATATAGCAAATAGCGTAAAGAAAGTTACGACTGCTACAGCTACAACCGGAGATTTTGCTATACTGTTTTTCGTTTTCAATTTTCCACCTCGAATCAGCAAAAATCTGATGTACGGGGAAGGTCCGCATCCCGCCCGATTACGTATTGGATAAGTAATGACTCAGCCGGTCAATAAAGAAGGTATTCCCTTCTCGTCTCCTTGAATTCTTCGAGCTCGCTCTGCCAGCTTCTAACTATCTTTTCCGGATCCAATCCGTTTTCCAGCATCAGTCGAATCCTGTTTGTCCCCCATAATTTATCCATGTAATCGGAAAACTCCAGTTTATTAGGATATAATTTGCGCAGCCGATCAAGTATGTATACTCCCGTCTTTACAGGTTTAAAACTTTCACGGTTCGTGACTACCAGATAGATGCCGCTGGATAATTCTCCCTCGTATTCGTCAAAATTGGGGGTAAAAGAAGCGGGTCTGAATATAACACCCGGGAGTCCAGCGTCATTCAAACTTCCAGCCAGCTCTCTCCCGTTAATCCAGGGCGCGCCGATTAGCTCAAACGGTTCCGTAGTCCCTCTACCCTCTGACACGTTGGTTGCTTCGATAAAACAGGTTGCCGTATAGACCGTCGCAGTCTCCAGTGTCGGCATATTTGGCGAAGGTCTGTACCAGGTATCCAGTCCGGTCTGGTCAAACCAGGTGGAGCGATCCCAGCCCCTCATCTTTACTACCGTCAGATCAACTCCGATACCGAACTCGCCGTTCAAATATTTAGCTATTTCGCCGACTGTCATTCCGTGACGAATTGGCAATGGGTACCTCCCGATAAAACTTGCCCACCGTCTATCCAGAACGGGACCTTCCACCTTCGTCCCGGTTACGGGATTCGGTCGATCCAGAACGATGAATTCCTTGCCGTTTTCTGCGGCGACTTCCATTACCTCGGACATGGTCCAGATGTAGGTGTAAAACCTCGCACCCACATCCTGAATGTCGAAAACGAACGCGTCGACTTTCCTCAACACGTCCTCGGTAAGCGCCTTTCCCATATCGTATAGACTATAAATTGGCAGGCCCGTGGCGGGGTCTCTGTATCCCTCCACTGACTCTCCCGCTTCCGCCGCACCCCTTATTCCGTGCTCGGGGCCGAAAAGCGCCGTGACTCTGACGCCCGGTTGGTCGTGCAATATATCGACGGTGCTGTTGAGCTGAGAATCGTAGCCGGTGGGGTTAGTAATGATTCCAATCCTTTTACCTTCGAGAAAGTCCATATTTTCTTTCAGTACGTCGATTCCCAGCTTAACCTCCCCTTCAATCGAACCAGCTAAAACACCCGGGATAAAGGAGGTCCCGGCGAAGACAAATGCCATCAAACCAACCAAAATGGTAACTAAAACACTATTTTTCGAATTCTTCATATTATTAACCACAATTAGCTCCTATCGGCCTGACACAATCCAGCGAAAAACCTGGAGGCCGGGACCTGGGAAAGGATGATTCCAAACTTAGTTTAACAGGCAGCCCTTAAATCGAGCCAGCTATTACAAGTTTCCGGGTCCGATAACAAATCTTCACGGACCAAAGGGAGCTTGGAAGGTGAACAATTTCCTTTTTACGCCGGCAGGACCGGTTTAATATATGTTAAAAACAGAGGTCCTGGCAAAATTCAGGTTCATTGTTAATCACCAGGTCAACAAACAAGGGGGATAAAATTGAGAGGCAGGAGTCTAACCGGTCGGAATTATCAAGCGGTCTTTATAATAGCTTTTACCCTTATACTAATTTGTTCCGCCCAGTTAAAGGTTGTAGCTGCAGGAGATTTCGTCAGAACGGAAACTGGGAGAGAACACGAAATTTACGGTTTCAACCAGCCCCGGGGCCCTAACCAGCTAATTGTCTACACTACTGAATACGGCCAACGAACCGGGACAAACCCATGGGGAGCCGAAGCAATGGTAAAGAACGGCAAAGTGGTCGAAATAAGACACGGCTTTCTTGCCCAGGAAACCGATTCCCAAATCCCGGAAGATGGGTTCGTCCTATCAGGCCACGGTACCGCGAAGGAATGGTTAACCTCCAACCTGGAAAAGGGGTCGGAAGTCGAATTAATCCAGAAGGGAAGAACGAAAATCGGAATACTGGTAAGTGGTTATAACCTGGATTGGTACAATCAGATGGGCCTGGAGTCACCGGACTGGGCTTACTTCCAGGAGATGAAAAATCTAGTTCAGCTCGTCAGAGATCAGGGATACAAGGTCGTTACTTTCTCCGACAAGGACCTGGAACAAGCTTATCAACCGACAGACGAACTGGAAAGGAAGAAATTTGCCCGGCTTTCCGAGATAAAGACTCTAATATTGCCCAACACCAGGAGAATGAGCCAAAAAGAAGTCCAAAACGTCAGGCTATACGTGCAAAATGGAGGGACAGTTCTTGCAATTATGCAGGCTTCCTACAGGGACGAAAGCGACGAAAAGGTGAGAAACGGGGATTACCAGCTCGGAAACCTGTTAG
>JAGXKX010000019.1:0-10257 GCA_018335015.1 Candidatus Bipolaricaulota bacterium | reverse complement strand
CAGGAGCTATCGTTAGCCGTACGTTGGTCGATAAGGACGCAGTAACCCTCACTTTATTTGCTTTTGACAAAGACCAGACCCTGAGCGAACACACCTCACCACACAGCGCAATACTCCAGGTTTTGGAGGGCTCTACGAGAGTGACGATCGACGGCACAGGGTACGACCTCGAACAGGGGGAATCCATTATTATGCCGGCCAACGTACCTCACGGGGTCGAGGCCACCGAAAAGTTCAAGATGTTTCTGACGATGGTTAAGTAACGCGCCCCGCCACTGTAGCAAAAATACATAGGCACACAGGTCTGTAAGAGCTGTTCTTTATAAAAATACTGGCAAAGTCGATCTTTTCAATCATTTACACCTGCTCTTTTCGTGGATGATCATCCCCTTCTGTGTTATAGTTTAAGCCAAGTTTAGTCCTGTTCTTCGAAAAGAGTGTCCAGTATTCTGATAGAGGCGGTTTGAACCAGTTCAAAACATAATTAAGGACCAGAAGTCTCAAATGACCGAAGGAGTAATTTTCGACGTAAAGAGATATGCCATCCACGACGGACCGGGGATCAGAACGACGGTCTTTTTCAAAGGTTGCCCGCTCAACTGCCAGTGGTGCCACAACCCGGAATCCATAAACCCTGAACCAGAACAGTCACTGGATTACCGGGACCCGTTCCGCCTTAACCCCTTTTCCAAAGATAACTCCAATTTGATAGGAGAAGAAGTTTCCGTCGAAGCCGTGATGGAAGAAATTCTCAAGGACATGATATATTACGAAGAATCGGAGGGAGGCGTTACCTTTTCCGGGGGCGAACCCCTTGCTCAGATTGATTTTCTCGAGTCCCTGCTGGAAAGGTGCCAAGAAGAAGAAATTCACACCGCCCTCGATACGTCCGGACTTGCGCCGGAAGAATCGATAGACCGAATAATAGATCTGGTCGATCTATTTCTGTTTGATCTAAAGCTCGTGAACGAGGATTCCCACAAAAAATACACCGGCACCGGTAACAAAACTATACTGGAAAATTTTCAACTACTGAGGGAAAGAAACCCTGAAATCGAATTGAGATTTCCCCTGATTCCGGGTATCACTGATACTAAAGAAAACGTCCAGGGAATCAAAAAATTAATCCGGAAAAGGTCCGGACTCAGCAGAATTAGTATCCTGCCCTTCCACGACGTCGAGAAGAAGTACTCCAACCTGGGGCGGGATTTTGACCTAGCCGGAGTAGAACCACCCAAAGAAAAAGATATCCGGGATATCTCGGACGAGTTCGAGAAGATGGGTATCAAGGTAGAAGTGGGAGGATAATATGAACGACAAGGTCGCAAGTTGCTCTGACCTGAAAGAAGAATTCCGGGGTCGGCAGGCCAAAATCGCGCCCGTTAATTCCAGAATAGCCAAACTTCGGGACCAAACCGTTAGAAAGGAACCGGAAATAACCCCGGAAAGGGCAGTGCTGGTCACAGAATTCTACCGTGACAACGACCTAACGGACGTATCCAGTCCCGTAACCAGGGCGCTGGCTCTGAAGCACATCATGGAAAACAAGGAACTTTCACTCCAGCCCGGCGAGCTGATCATAGGAGATAGAGGACCCGAGCCAAAACTGGTACCGACCTTCCCCGAAATCTGCACTCACAGCCCCGAGGATCTAGAGGTTCTGGACACCCGGGAGAAAAACCCCTATAGGGTCGACAGTGAAACAAAAGATATTTACGATAAAGAGATAATTCCGTTCTGGAAGGGTAAAACAATGCGAGAACGGGTTTTTGAAACCACCTCCGACGAGTGGCAGGCAGCCTATAACGCGGGAGTTTTCACCGAATTCATGGAGCAGCGATCTCCGGGCCACACAGTCCTAGGAGATAAGATATACCGCAAAGGCTTTCTCGACATTATCGACGATATCGAGGAATCGAAGACTAATCTTTCACCGGACGACCCGAACTATCAAGCAAAGACGGAAGAGCTGAAAGGGATGAAGATAGCCGCCGAGGCCCTGATCTCCTACTCGGAACGCTATGCGGACAAGCTCGAGCAGGAGGTTTTAACTGAAAAAGACGAGAAACGGAAGCGCGAACTGAAAAGGATGGCGGAGATTTGCCGTCGCGTTCCGGCTAGACCGCCCAGGACGTTCTGGGAGGCGCTTCAGTATTACTGGCTAGTCCACGTCGGGGTGATCACCGAAACCAACCCCTGGGACGCGTTCAACCCCGGCAGGTTGGACCAGCACTTATACCCTTTTTATAAAAAGGGCCTGAAAGACGGTTCATTGACGGAACAACGGGCAAAGGAACTGCTCCAGGCGTTCTGGATTAAGTTCCACAACCAGCCGGCACCGCCCAAAGTCGGCGTGACGTCCCAGGAAAGCAATACCTATTCCGACTTCGCAAAGATAAACGTCGGCGGAGTTACGAAAGACGGTGAAGACGCGGTCAACGACCTCACCTACCTCATCCTTGACGTTGTTGAATCCATGCGGTTAATCCAGCCCAACTTCATGGTTCAGGTAAGCAAGAAGAACCCCGATAGGTACCTAAAGCGGGCACTGGAGGTAGTGGAGAGCGGGTTCGGACAGCCTGCCATATTCAACGCGGAGAGCATAATAAAACAGCTACTAAGACAGGGCAAGTCCATCGAGGACGCCCGGAGGGGAGGCTGCAGCGGTTGCGTGGAGACCGGAGCCTTCGGCAGGGAAAGCTACATTCTTACGGGTTATTTCAACATGCCCAAGGTACTGGAACTGACCCTGCATAACGGAATTGACCCAGCGAAGGGGGGGAGGATCGGAATCTCCACGAAAGATTTTTCTAGTTTCTCGTCGTTTGACGAGTTTTTCGAGGCGTACGAGAAACAGCTTAACCATTTTCTCGACATTAAAATCGAAGCAAATAAAAAGATTCAGAAACTTTACGCCGAACACTTGCCCTCGCCGTTTCTATCCTTATTGATAGATGACTGCATCGACAATGCCACCGACTACAACGCCGGAGGAGCCCGGTATGACACGTCTTACATTCAGGGCGTCGGCCTCGGTACGATGGCGGATGCGCTAACCTCGATAAAGTTCAACGTCTTCGATCGTGATAACTTCTCGTTACCCGAACTCGTTGATGCGCTCGACGACGACTTCCAGGACCGGGAAGAAATGCTTTCCCGAATCAACGACTACACCCCGAAGTACGGAAACGACCTGGATTACGCGGACGACTTAATGGAGCGGACGTTCGAGGCTTTTTTCGAAGGGGTCGACGGAAGGCCAAACGGTCGGGGCGGAACACACCGTGTTAACATGCTTCCAACCACAGTCCACATATACTTTGGCGAAAAATGCGGGGCGCTTCCGGACGGGCGGCGAGCAGGCAGACCGCTATCGGAAGGCATCTCACCCGTCCAGGGCGCGGATAATCGCGGTCCCACCGCTGTATTCAAGTCCGTCGGCAAACTTGATCACGCTAAGACGGGCGGAACTCTGCTAAACCAGAAATTAACTCCCGACCTTCTAAGCGGTGATAAAGAAAAAACCAAGCTGGCTCAACTCATTCGAGCATTTTTTCGCATGGGAAGTCATCACGTCCAGTTCAACGTAATTGGCGCCGATTTACTCAGAAAGGCCCAGGAGAACCCGGAAGAATATCAAAACCTGATCGTCCGGGTGGCAGGATACAGCGACTACTTCGTGAACCTGACAGAAGGGTTGCAGGACGAGCTAATCGCGAGGACCGAACAGCGGAGCTTTTGAATATCGACCTCACCCTCGCAGCTGGAATCTTTGTGGATAAGGAGCACCAAAAATCTCCTGAAAGAATTTTCACTCGATAGTATTCAAATCCGGGAAAACGAGAGCGAGATAGTAGTGGTCGTAAATTACTTATTCAAACTCGGAAAGGCGTTTTTTACTTATTAAAAACCCCTGACCCGGACGACACAATAGTTTGACTCAATTTTTCCAGTAATAGTATAATAAATTTAACAACATCAGTTGAGCAAAGCTTAACTTGGAACCAGATCCTAAATGATAAACCTTAAGCATTCGAAAACCATACTTTTTGTGGTAGTTTTCTTTTTCGCGTTCATCGTCCTTTCAAATATTTTGATCGATAGAAGTTCCACGCTATCGACATTCAGTTATGACGGATATAAGGACCTTAACAAGGGTGAAACGATTATTATCACCAGTTCAAAAAGATATTTAAAGCACGCAGCAATTGTACTACCACGAGAATGGAAGGAAAATCTATCCGCCCAGATAACCTTTCCGAGATTGGTTGGAGAAGGTATGCGACGGATTACCGTTAAGCCAGAGGGCAACAACCTTGTATTCGCGAGTCTTATGACCAAACCACTACAAAAAACGTATTCCGAAAAAAGGTACACTATTCCTCATAGTCCGGACTTAACGCCTTTGCTTTCTCCCGAAACAAATGGAGTCAACGGCATCAACCCCACGAAACATCATTAAATCCAGCAGTTAATCGAAACTTCACAACAGTTGTTTCTACAACTGGTAAAAAGCCCAATTAGATCAACAACTTCATACATCAAAAAGGTTTCCGCGCAAAAAAACAATATGGCTTATCTGACCAACTGAGTGTATACTATAGGAAAACCATTTTTAGACGTTGTAAATACTACACTGAGGGGGTAATGATGCACACTAATAATTTCAATCCAACTTTAGCATTACTTTTCCTGGGGATGTTTATCGTAATTCTTATGGCTTCACCCGTTAGCGGGGAGAAGTTAACTGTATCATCTGAGGGAAATAATTACGAATCCGTTCAGGCTGCAATAGATGCTGCAGCACCCGGTGATACAATCGTTATTACCGAAGGGGTCTATGCAGGTAACCTGGTCGTAAACAAAAACCTGTCTCTCCGAGGAGAAGGGTCCGTCACAGTTACAGCCAGCCCGGACACAAAGGGAAACCCCGTGGTTGCAATCGGCTCATCCGAAGTATCGGTGACCCTTTCTGGTCTAACTTTCAAAGGTGCGATAAAAGGCGAGTCCGGCACCTGCACCGATACAGAGGAAGGTCTTTGCCCTGCCGGAATTGCAGTCCGCGGCGACGCAGAACTAACAATTAAAGGATCCCTCATAACGGACAACTACATGGGCGGAATTTATCTGAAAAACGTGTCGGCTGCCACGGTGGAAAACAACGAGATCGTCGAAAACAGGGGTAACGGCGTCTACCTCAGGGATTCTTCCAGTGTAACTTTGGACAATAATACGATTCGGAATAACAGTGGGGGGATCAGAGCACGGGACGACTCCCAATTGACGGCCTCGGAAAACACGATAGAGTCAAGCAAAAACGAAGGTATCGATCTTTCCGACACAGCACAAGCCTCCCTAATAAAAAACACGATCGCGGGTAACGACGACGAGGGAATCAAGCTTTCGGACTCGTCCAGGGCCACAATTGATAAAAATAAATTGTCAAATAACGGAGGTGGAATCGCGCTAGGGGATTCTTCCGAGGCGACGATAACTTCGAACGAGCTGACGGAAAACAAAATCGGGGTAGGATTATTGGGAGAAACGAAGGCAACCATAAAAGATAATCTCATCACCAATGAGGAAATAGAAGGGGTGGGAATTGTCCTACTGGACTCAGCCGCGGGGACGATAGAAGGAAACGAGATAGTTGCCAGTATGATCGGCATTTATTCGTTAAGCGATAAGGTTATCGATGGCGGAGATAACAATATCGGCGGGAAATGCGTGGAGCTATTCGGCAACCTCGACGGATCCCTTAGAGTACCGAAAAACAAACCAAATAAAGATACGATAGTGTACCAAAAAGACAAATACTCGTCCCTTCAGTCGGCCGTTGACGCCCTCAATCCGGGCGGGGTATTACTAATTGAGCCGGGCAATTACCACGAGAGCGCGACGATCATGAAAAAGCTGAAGATAAGTTCGGCAAAAGAAGGGGAAGTGATAATCTCCGGCGACGCCGTCCCGTTCTCATTGGTTGGCAACGCCGACGTTTATTTATCCGGAATGACGCTCAAAAATTCAGCCGGGGACGGGCTTTCCCTGGGCAAATCGTCCGTAGCAAATCTCGAGAATTGTCGGATTATGGATAACGGCGGAAGCGGAATTAGGTTGCTGGGTTCGACAAAAGCGGCGGTCAACGAGTGCACAATTCTGGGAAACAGCGATGAAGGCGTCCGTCTTGCCGGTTCTTCTAGATTGACAATGATCGGAACAGAAATAAAGCGCAACGACTATGTGGGTATTCACCTTCTAGATTCCTCAAATATTACCCTGAAGGACGTCGAGGTAAGCGAAAGTAAGTACGAAGGAATACAGCTGAAGGGGACGTCCCGAGCCCTCATCTCCGATAGCGATATCGCCGGGAACGGTGATAACGGGTTAACGCTACGAGACTCGTCTCAAGCTAACCTGAAAAATAGCCGAATTTCGGAAAACGAGGACAAAGGGGCGGAGTTAAAAGGGGACTCCAGAATAGAAATCACCGGTAGCGAGCTCCTCAAAAACAAGGAAGAGGGTCTTTACCTTTCCGACTCTGCAGAAGCGACCCTGATAAATAATCTAATAGCCGATAACGGTGAATCCGGAGTATTTTTCATGGAAGAGGCCAGGCTTGTCCTCGAGGGTAATGAAATTACAGGTAATCCAATCGGACTCGAACTCCACTATCCGACCAGATTTAAGGGTTCGGTAACCGGTTCTGGAAACGAGATAACGGGCATAGATTCAGACTTTGAAGGAATATCCGAAACCCTTCAGAAGGAACTCCTGAAAAATTAGAAACCGATGGATAAATATCAAACGACTGGGCGTAAATTATCCCGGTCGAAAAAAATGAAAACTCAAGGAGGCGCAAATGAATTCAAACTTCACCAGGAAGTTCGAAATTAGATTGGTCCTTACAGCTTTGATTCTTGCAACTTTGCTTGTAACAGCTTATACCCCCGGTCTTCCCCTTTACGGCGAGCAAAGCGAGTCCGTCTGGGTATTGCGGGATATCGAAGATTACGACGGAGCAGAAAAGTGGAAGAAGTTTAACAGGGAAAAAGAGGAACTTCACTATGAGGCAAATTACTCACGGGGTAGCTTTACTTTCAAAAAAACCTATACGGGAGAAACAAAGAGCATGGATCCTTACTCTGACCTGGTTCACGGCGAATCTACGACACATAAAGCCGAGTGGGGCAGTCCGCCAAAAAGGATGAGACCCGGGGAGAAATACCCGCTTGACTTCTACCTCGGCATGGTCGAGGACAATTCTTCCTATTACTCGCTGACTGCGTGGGCCGCAACCTGGTTTAACGGTAGAAAGCTGGAAAAATCCTACGCAAAGTTAAACTCGAAAAACAACTGGCGTCCGACGAACGAAACTCTGATATTAGAGCCCCCGGAAGGAAGAGCCGAGGGTCAAAAGCTCGAACTGAAGCTATCCCTGGCCAACACCTGGATGAAAACCATTTACGTTTACGAGTGGATGAACGCCTCGGAGGCGTCCAAAGTGGGAGACGTGGCGCCCTACGAAAAACCGGAGCAAGAAAAACCGGAACGAAATACTTCTCCGGCTAGAGAACTGGACTACGAAGTACCGAAAGACGAGAACGGAAACTACATAGATTCCGGCATCAGGTTCAGCAACCTCGGCGGCGAGGTCATGATAAGGCGCGGCGACGACCCGCTGGGCTGGGAATTTGCCCAGCCCGATATGGTTATCTACGAGGGAGATCGGATAAAGACGGAGCATGATAGCGGTGCAGTATTGACCCTAAAAGATCTGACCGCATTCAAGATGAAACCCGAATCCGAAGTTATAGTTGATACTTACCCGGAGAAGAAAAACAAGATAAAAATGCTCGCCGGTAAAGTCTGGACAAACGTAAAGCAAATGGTCACCGAAGGTACCATGGACGTCGAGATGAGTCAGGCGGTCGCCGGAATAAAGGGGACTACCTTCGTTGTTGAAGAGACTGGTGCCGAATCTATTCTCAAAGTAATCGATGGTGAAGTAGAGCTGAAGACAAATGAGGGAGACAGATTGCTGGTAACGGGCGGGAAAATGGCTACCGTCAAACAAGGACGTCTGGCCAGGTTCGAGTCGTTCTCAATAAACGAAGAGATTAACTCCTGGAACCTGTCGAACCAGGACTGGGGGAGAACTGAAGTGCAAAAAACTGGCGATCAAGGCAAGGGAGATCAGGTTTACGTAACTACCGAAGGCGACTTGTCTCAACTATTTTCCGACGACTTCAGATACAACACTCTTGAAGGCTGGGAGACTGTACATGGAACATGGGAACTTAGAAACGGCAACCTGGTGCAAAGCTCCAATTACTCGAGCGGTGACTTTGGCGGTACCTACGCCATCGCTGGTTCCCCCAATTGGACAGACTATTCAGTCTCGGCACAAATCATGTCGAAAGATAACGATAGAATAGGACTGGTCTTTAGGTACCTGAACGAAGACAACTTTTACGTCCTGGGGTGGAATAACTATCAAGCCTGGGATAAAACGGATGAAAAGTTTCTCTTTGCCAAAGTAGTAGACGGAAAAACAACGGAACTCGTGGAAAAGGAGATGGGCTATGAGGAAGAAAAGTGGTACCAGCTACAGGTAGATGTTGTCGGGAACGAGATGAGTGCATATATAGACGACAGAAAGATATTCTCGGTTGTCGACTATGATCTATCCCGAGGAAAGGCGGGGTTATACTCCTGGGCTAACGAGGGTAGCTACTTCGACGATTTCAGAGTGTCAAAAGTTAAATCCTAGAATATACCTGACTTTTAACTTATTTCTGCTATTTGGCTGCCGAGCTAGCTGGAAGAATAATTTCCTCGTAGTTCGGCAGCAAGATCACTTCCGGGAGAGGTAGAAATCTTACCTAGGTTCGGCCCGCACTCTCGTAAAAGATACGATCAGATATTGAATCTTGAAAATCTAAATACAATGGTGGAACCGACTGGCTCGGAAAACTCAAGGTTGTGTCAAATTTGTCAGGTGAGGTCGAATAAGGAGCGGAAAATATAATTTTTAGCGGAGATTAGTACGTACTGTGATACAAAGATCGTAAGCAAGAACAGGAAGCAAAGGTGAAAAAATAAAATTAAAAAGAAAGGCTCCCGGAGAGGGAGCCTTTCTCTATTATCGATCGAGGTCAATTACGACTCTACCGGGTAGCCAGCTTCTTTCCAGTCGACGAAGCCGCCCATGTTGTACGCTTCAGTGTATCCGAGAGACTGAAGTACTGCAACGGCATAGGCAGCTCTCGTTCCGCCTTTGCAGTATACGTACATGGTCGTGTCCTTGTCGTCAGGTAGTTCGTCGATTTTTTGAGCCAGGTTGCTGAGCCTTATCGCCTTGGCACCAGGAATTTTGCCTTCTTCTACCTCACCAGGCGTTCGAACGTCCAGTATAAAGAGATCCGACCTGACTTTTCTCTGGGTATTGACTTCTTCCTGACTTACAGTTAAAAATCCGTTCTCGTGAATGTCGTTTAGAAATTCGTCCGCAGCATTGACTACGACATCTTCCTGAGCCGTAACCGCCAGCGATCCAGCCAATAGAACTACAAGAGATAGCGTCAGTACCGCCAGAGTTTTCCTGTTAAAAGTGTTCAAATGTGCACACCTCCAGATGTGCCTTGGATTGATTTTCTTAATGGCCCTGTCCGGCCATTAGAAGAACAAACCTAATACCTACTCCACCAAAAAGTGAAAATAGTGCAACTGCCTTCGTGACACAGCAGATTAGCTTTTCCCTCTGAGTCTGGGAAGTCATCCAGAAAACCGCCAGTACCGCCGGTAGACCGAAGCCGATACCGATTGTCAGCCACCAGATCAACCCGTAGTTTCCGACAAGGTGGGCGTAAGCTTCCTGTACCGCAAGATTCCCGCCGTATAACTCTCCCACGTAAAAACCAAATAGAATGGCAGAAGAGACCGAAGCGATCGTAAGAGCCCAGGCGGAAATCGTTCGCTCCACGTTGACCAGTTCAAGCAACCCGCCGGCCATCGCGATCGCGGAGACGGAGAAGAGGGGAGCGAGCAGCATGGAACTAGCGAGAGGCATTGCCGCCATGCTTGAAGTGAGCATGGCTCCCGTATAGGTGGTAACCGCGATTGCCAGCCCCATGGCGCTCCAGTTGATTGCGTTATCAGCGGTGTGAGGAAGTTCTATATAGCCTAAGTATTCGGCGAGGTAGATCAGGTTTACAAGCGATGTCAGGAACAGAGCCCAGGACCCCCAGCTGATGGCGG
>JAGXKX010000018.1 GCA_018335015.1 Candidatus Bipolaricaulota bacterium | reverse complement strand
TCGTGGTAGTCCTCGTTTCTCCTCCACTCGTAACCTGGTTCTTCCTCGAGCACTTCTCCCTCCCTCTTTTCTTTAACAGAGTAAACTCCGATGAATGAAAGAACAGACAAAGAAACGAAGAAGACTATTAGAAAAATAGCGATGGACGGGCCCGGGATAAACCCAATTCTGCCCCGTTCCATAGCCACGTACAAAGACTCTGCTTGCGTGGGATGAATTGTTATCTTCATAAACCAGCCGAGAATTATTGTGGAAAAAATCCAGAGGTAAACTCGTCTCAGCCTGACCGCAAGCGCTGCCCAGAGGGATACTTTGTGTTCCGGCTCCTTGAGGTCATTTGAAAGAACTTTCATCCACTCGGTTCTAGGCAAAGTGGCCTCGGGGTCCAGCATATTCGAGAGGAAATTTTCTTCCAGTAGCCGCAATCGTGATCTCCAGACTTCGTGAATCTGGTAACGGTTAGCTTCCAGAGTTAGTATCGCAGAAGTTATCGGAATTGTAAGCAGTATTAACGCCGGATGGCGATTTGGAGAGGCATAGGCCCAGGTGATCATACCGGCCACCATTACCATGGACCAGTACGGGGTCCTATCCAGTCTATTGCGCCAGGTGTTAACGCGCTGGACCTCGCCACGATACAGGTGTACCAGGACGTTACCAAGAATATCGCTCGTAATTTCCGGCTCAATTTCTTCGTTTTCTTTATCCTCAGGCATGATATCACCTTTAAAGTTTAGCTTAATATCGTTGAACACGCAAAATTGATCGCTATTTTGCAATCTAGATGCCAGATACTTACATTTATTTCTCCTTCCCCAGGCAAGATTACCCGAAGTTATTGCTATCTCATGGAAATAACTGTTCTAAACGTGTATTGAAAGACTGGATACCCTGAGTAAAGTTCTGACGATGGGTGCGGAATAGCCCAAAAATACCACTTGACAGATAAGTGTGCATATGATAATATAGGGTCGAAGAAGGAAAAAAATCATCAAAGAGGTGATGACAATGCCATTTGGCGATAGAACTGGACCGAGAGGAGAAGGACCAAGAACAGGAAGAGGTCTTGGGTATTGCTCGGGTTTTGGAACTCCCGGTTATACGAAAGGAATGCCCCGAGGAGGAGGAAGAGGATTTGGCAGAGGGTTCGGAAGAGGATTAGGCCCCGGAAGAAGATTTGCTGGAGCATATAGGTCAGTTAACCCAAACCCTAGGGGGTACTGGGGACCTTATGGCCCCAAAGCCAGCGGCCAGGAAGAGGCCACGGAATCCGAAAAGGAATACCTTGCGAGCGAAA
Organism: Candidatus Bipolaricaulota bacterium; assembly: GCA_018335015.1. Classification (GTDB taxonomy): domain Bacteria; phylum Bipolaricaulota; class Bipolaricaulia; order M55B111; family M55B111; genus JAGXLP01. The sequence goes on along the minus strand of JAGXKX010000018.1, from coordinate 23,254 downwards.
TAGAAGCACTCGAAGAAGAACTGCAGGCAATGAAGCAACGAATGAAGGAACTAAATAAAGAAAGCGGAAGCAGGGAGTAAGAAGATGAACTTAGCTATTTCCGCAACTGGGGACGATCTTGAATCAAAACTGGATAGACGGTTCGGCCGTTGTTCGTATTTCATAATATTGGACCCGGATACTATGGAATTTGAGACAATACAGAACGCCAGCCGGGGTGCTTCCAGCGGAGCCGGGGTTAAGGCCGCCCAGATCCTGGCGGATTCGGAAGTGGATAACTTAATCACCGGCAACGTTGGACCAAACGCGTACAACGCACTAACGGCCGCCGGAATAGAAATATTCACCGGAGCTTCCGGTACAGTAAAGGAAGCAATCGCCAAATACAAAGAGGGAGAATTATCCCGGACAAACGAACCTACGACAGCTGGGGGAACTGGCAAGTCTCGGTAAAAACGGAGGAAATATGAGAATTTGTTTTCCCACGGAAGGTAGTGCAGGGCTTGAAGAAAGAATAGGTGAGCATTTCGGCAGAGTTTCTACTTACACGATAGTTGATAGCGAGACCGAAGAAGTTGAGGTAATTCCCAACAACAGCACTCACAAAGGAGGGAAGGGTCTGCCGGCAGATCTCCTTGCTCAGGAAGATGTGGACGTGATGGTATGTTCCGGGCTGGGAAGGAAAGCCATTAGGCTCTTCGAAGAGCACGGTATCGAAGTATGTATTGGTGCCGGCGGCAGAGTAAAGGAAGCGCTGGAAGAGTGGCGAAACGACGGGTTAAAGAGTGCTTCCCGGTCGGACGCCTGCAACCGACACGAATTTGGCGATCATGGTCATAGCTAACTTAGTCTACCAAATTTCTCCAAAGCTGGTCGATTAATCCCCAGGGCAACCCCCCCGGGGATTAATTGGCTTTTATTTATTACATACTACATGTAATGGGATTTTTGGCTATTTTTGTATAAGGAGATTCATGCAGATTACGGTATCCGCTGGTAAGGGTGGAACGGGAAAGACTACAGTTGCGGTAAATCTTGCGCTCGCTCTTTCGGAAAGTCATTCGGTGGAGTTCCTGGATTGTGACGTCGAGGAGCCCGACGCCGGAATATTTTTAAAACCGGAGAACGAAAATAGCGAACCGGTAACTATAGAAATTCCCGAGATCTCCGAGGACGTTTGTACTTATTGTGGTGATTGCTCCGAAGCCTGCGAGTTCAACGCAATCGCGACCTTCAGTGAGAACGTTCTGGTTTACCCGGAACTTTGTCACGGGTGTGGGCTCTGTTCCCGGGTCTGTACCGCCGACGCAATATCTGAACGAAGCAAGATTATCGGGGAAGTCAGAAGAGGGTCCACGGGATCAATCGACTTCTACGAAGGAGACTTAACCATAGGTGAACCCATGGCTACTCCGATAATCAGGGATATGAAAAAGAAAGTGACGGAAGAAAATATCTCGATTTTGGACTCTCCCCCCGGTACAGCCTGCCCGGTAATCGAAAGCCTTCACGGAAGTGATTTCGCCCTGCTCGTAACGGAACCGACGCCGTTCGGGCTCCACGACCTTAGGCTTTCCGTTAAGGTAGCCAGGGAAATGAATATTCCGGTAGGAGTAGTAATCAACCGGTACGGTATAGGAGACAAAAGCGTCGAGGATTACTGCGAGGACGAAGGGGTTCCAGTATTAATGAAAATTCCAAACGACAGAAAAATTGCCGAGCTTTACTCCAACGGAGTACCTTTCGTGAATAAATTTGACAATTGGAAGGGACGATTCAACCAGCTTTTCGAAGAAATAACCCGGATAGTTAATCCCCGGGCTAAATCGGTTGAAGTCTGAACTTACGGATTTACGGCAAACCGGGGTATAAAAATGAAGCAAATCTTAGTAATTAGCGGGAAAGGTGGTACCGGAAAGACGACGCTGGTATCGTCCTTCGCTTCGCTCGCCGGGGGCAAGGTTCTCTCGGATTGTGACGTGGATGCCGCTGATCTGCACTTAGTTCTAAGTCCCCGGGTCAATCGAAAAGAAGAGTTCTCCGGCGGCAAAGAAGCAGTAAAGGACAGTAGCAAGTGTACGGAATGTGGTCTCTGTTACGAGGGCTGTCGGTTCGACGCGATAGACGAAAACTACGAGATCGACCATTTCCGCTGTGAGGGGTGTGGGGTCTGCGCTTACGTGTGTCCGGAAGGCGCGATAACGATGGAAGACGTACTATCAGGGTATTCCCTGGAATCTTCCACGGAGCACGGGAGCATGATTCACGGAGAATTACAGGCGGGTGAGGAAGCATCCGGGAAACTGGTGACAGAAATAAAGCAAAAGGCCAAAAAACTGGCCGAGGAAGAAGGTCAGGAACTGGTTATAATTGATGGCTCTCCGGGCACGGGCTGTCCCGTTATAGCGTCGCTGGCTGACGTAGACTTTGCGCTGGTAGTTACCGAGCCAACGGAGTCCGGACTTAGCGATCTGAAAAGGGTAGTGGAGCTTTCAAAGAACTTTGAGGTCGAGCCCGCAATCGTGGTTAACAAGCACGATCTCAACCACCAAAAGGTCAGTGAAATAGAGAAGTACGCCGAAGGGCACGACATACCGATAATAGGAAGGATACCCTACGATTCAAATGTAACAAGAGCCATGGTCGAGGGAGAAAGTATAGTAGAGTATTCTGACGACGGGGCTTCAGAAGCCATTAGAGAGATATGGAGGAAAGTCGAGAATAAACTGTTAGAACTTTAAGGTAACCGACCTCCAGACCCGACCACCAATAATTTGGGGGGTAAAGCAATTTGAGATTAACAGGGGTGTACGACAATACAGCCGAAAAAGAGGGACTAATTCATGGCTGGGGCTTTTCTCTTTTCATATCTACAGAACACAAAAGTATATTATTCGACGTCGGTGCCGACTTAACCCTTCTGGTGAGTAACTTAAAAGAACTGGAAATTTCCCCTTCCGAGTTAGACGGAGTATTCCTGTCTCACCCTCACTGTGACCACGTCGGCGGCTTGTCGGGGGTACTAAAGAAGAACTCGAAGTTAACAGCTTTTTTAACCAGATCTTTTCCGGCCCCCCTGAAGAAATCGGTCGAAAGCTATGGCGCGGAAACGGAAATTTTGACGGAGCCGCGGGAAATTTTTGAAGGTGGCTGGTCGACGGGAGAACTCAAAGGCTTTCACAAAGGCCAGGAGATTCCGGAACAGGCATTAGTAATTAGTTCTTCCCGGGGACCGGTAGTAATTTCAGGTTGTGCCCATCCCGGAATAACCAGAATAGTCCGACGGGCGAGAGAAATTACTGGAAAATCGCCTTACCTGGTTATCGGTGGTTTTCATCTTGGTTCAAAAAAGAAAGATGAAGTAAAAAAAGTTATAGAAAAGTTCCGGGCGGAATCCGTGAATAAGCTTGTTCCTACCCATTGTACAGGCGAGGAAGCTATTGATCTAATAAGAGAAGAGTACCATGAGGATTTCGTGGAATTCGGTGCCGGAGCTGAACTTACCATTTAACTATCCGCTCGGATATTCTTATCTCAACTCTTTATGATAGGAATAGAATGATAGCAAAACTTGATTTAAACATTGACTTCAGTTTTTAATAGGAGCTCTCCGTTCCTTATCTGGCAGCTGATTTAACCTTTAAAACAAAACAGTAGATAAAATCCCGGACAGCCGGGTAAGGGGATAGAGCTGGAGGATCAGTTGAAAGAGCCGATCTTTTTAGCTTTTTTCGTTTGAAAGATTACTCGTCAGCCACTAGAATAGGTCAGAAGAGGTGGAAGCATGGAAAGAGTGAGGGTGAAAGCCTTATTGGTCGACACGTCAAATAACGCACCAGTTGTCCTTCTTGAGGGCGACGAAAACCACAAAGTGATGCCTATATGGATTGGACAAAACGAAGCCCTCGCTATCTCTCTCAAGCTTCAGGGGAAGGAGTTCGAACGCCCCCTGACCCACGACCTGCTAAAATCCGTTCTGGAAAAGTTAAGTCAGAAGCTGGAAAGGGTAGTAATAGACGACCTCAGCAACAAGACTTACTATGCCACCCTGGAATTAAAGGGGCCGAACGACGAAGAGTTGAAGGTGGACTCCCGTCCCTCTGACTCCATCGCCCTTGCTCTCAGAACTGAAAGCCCAATATTCGTGGACGACGAGATTTTCGAGGATGTAGCCATGGAATCTCCGTTTGACGAAGAAGATATGCAGGACGAGGAGGCAGGGGAGGAGTTCGAAGATTTCCTCGATCAGCAGATGGAACTGAGGAAATTCAAGGAATTCACCGACGACAATTAAAATTCATTTCTCTTCCTATCAAGGCCCAAAAAATGTCTGAAAAAGAGAGGCTTGACCTTCTCCTGACCGAAAGGGGACTTTGTAAGAGTCGAGAGAAAGCTAAAAGGGAGATAATGGCGGGAAATGTTTATGTGGCTGGTCAGCTAAAGGATAAACCAGGCAAGAGAGTGCCCGTTGGATGCGAAATCACGGTCGAAAGAGACGAAAGACGCTACGTCAGTCGGGGTGGAAAAAAGCTGGAAGCAGCTCTCGAAGATTTCGATCTTGACGTAACGGGGTACAAAGTTCTGGATATTGGAGCATCGACCGGGGGCTTTACGGATTGTCTGTTGAGAAAAGGTGCGGAAAAAGTCTGGGCGCTTGACGTCGGAAAGGGTCAGCTGGACTGGAACCTGAGACAGGACGACAGGGTTAAGCCGATTGAAGGGAAAAACGCTCGCTACCTGGAACCCGAAGAAATTGGGACCGAACTCGATCTAGTCACGATAGACGTTTCTTTCATTTCCCTGGAACTAATTCTCCCCAATGCAAACGAACTTCTTCTCCCCGACGGCAAAATTATCGCCCTGGTAAAGCCTCAATTCGAAGCCGGGCCCGAGAAGGTAGAGAAAGGTGGAGTGGTATCCGATCCCGAAACCCATAAAGAAGTTTTAACAAAAATCGCCGAGTTCGCGGGTTCGGAAAATCTGTCGGTAGCTGACTGTACATACTCACCGATCCAGGGGAAGTCGAGCAGTAACATCGAATATTTTTTCCTCCTGTCGCCCTCGGGAAACGGGTTATGCTCCAGAGAAATAACCAGTGTGGTAAATTCCTCTCACGACTACTTTTCCTGAGAGTAGCTCCATATCTCCTTAATCTCTTATTAACGGAGGTTTTAACTCTTGATCACTGCAGCACTTACCGGGGGGATAGCCTCCGGTAAATCCGAGGTACTTCGAGTGGCTGAGGCTTTTCCCGAAGTGAAAACGGTTCAGGCGGATGAACTCGCAAAGGAAATATACGTCCCGGAAAACCCCTGTTATAAGGAAGTGATAGATATTTTTGGTTCCCAGGTATTGAGGGAAGACGGGACAGTGGATTTAAAAAAAGTTTCCGAGATCGTCTTCTCCGACCCGAACCAGCTGGAAAAACTGGAAAAGATATCGCATCCGTACGTAAAAGGTCGCATAGAAGGGATCGTCGAATGTTTCGAAAAAGAAAGTGTTGAGCTGATCCTGGTCGAGATTCCTCTTCTGTTCCAATCCCCAAGCGTGAGGCTCGATATATTCGATGCGGTAATACTCGTGGAAGCTTCCGAAGAGGAACAACTTAGAAGGCTCGAAAAAAGGGACAGTATTTCTTCCGAAGAGGCGATGAAAAGAATGGAGCTGCAGAGCCTTCCAGAGGATGCGAGGAAAAAATCGAATCACGTAATAAGTTCTGATGGAACAATAGATGAGACAAAAAGACAGGCACGTCAGTTAATAAAAGAGGAGCTTTTATCTTAGGGACTTTTTCCTTGTTAGCTTTTCTAGGAACTCCCTGTCGTTGTATTCAACCCAATCCCCCGAAATTACCTGATACCTTTCGTGACCTTTGCCCGCGACCAGCAGACAGCTCCCGGGGGCTAATTCGTCCAAAGCTGCCTCGATAGCCGATTTCCTCTCCGGAATCACTTCGTAATTTGACCCCTTTCCCACTCCCTCTTCAATTTCGGCGAGTATGCTGGTTCTATCCTCGCCTTTTGGATTATCGTCGGTAATGAAGAAGCGATCGGAGTGTTTTGCCGCTATCTTTCCCATTTCCGGTCTTTTGCCGCGGTCACTCATACCACCACAGCCAAAAACGAGGAATATTTCTTCGTAATGTTCCTTCAGTTCGAGCAGAGTTCTCTCCAGGGCTCCCGGGTTGTGAGCAAAATCCACGTAGACATCCGCTCCGTTTTTGAGCTCCAGTTTATCCAATCTACCGGGCAGCGGTCCCGAGTCTTTTAGTCTCTCGACTATCCTGGAAAGGTCGATCCCTCTTAATAGGCCGATCGATGCGGCCGCAAGCGCGTTGTAGACGTTGTATAACCCGGGAAAATTCAAATTGACCTCTTCCGTCCCCCAGGGGGAGTTGATCCTGAAGGTCGTTCCGGTTTTTTTCTTGTTAATTTTATCTCCCAGTACGTCGGAATCTTCGTCGATGCCGTATTTTACTATTTCTGCCCTCGTTTCGGCTATTATCCTGTCAGATAGCGGCTCATCCGAATTTAATACGGCGTTGTCGTCCTCCGTTAACCCCGTAAAAAGCTTGACTTTGCCAGCGGCGTATTCCTCCATCGAATCGTAAAAGTCCAGGTGATCTCGTGTAAGGTTTGTAAAAACCCCGCAATCAAAATCCACGCAGGCTACCCGATCTAGACTCAAGCCGTGGGAGCTAACCTCCAGGACGAGATTCTTTATCCCTTTTTCCAGGCTTTTTTGAGCCTTCTCGTGAATCACCGGGGCTTCAGGGGTGGTGACCGGTTCTTTCTCGGGCAGGGAGTCTGAGTGAGTCAAAGTGGTGACCAGGTTGGTCTGCTTGCCAAGAACGTTGCCGGTAAGGTGGGCGGTGGTGGTTTTTCCGTTCGTGCCCGTTATACCCGCTACAAAAAGTTCTTTAGTCGGTCTATCGAAAAAAAGATGACTGACGCTGGCCAGTAATTTCCTGCTGTTTTCGACGCGGACGTAAGTTTTGGGGTTTCCTTCGATTTCCGAACGAGGAATTTCTCCGAATACCACCCCTGCACCGCTTTCTATCGCCTGGGCTATGTACTCGTGCCCGTCAGTATTGCGGCCCGGGATTGCTACAAAGGCACCTCCACTCTCGACGGTCCTGGAATCGTAGTGTAATCCAGTTATTTTCTGATCCTCTGGTCCGCGTACCAGGCGATAATTTATGTCGGGAAGTAGTTCGCTTAGATTTTTTTCCATAATTATTCCCGCTTATGGTAAAAGTAGATCTCCAATCCGTCATCGTTCGTCTTCTTCTTCACTGGATCCCAGCCCGGCAATTTATGATAGAACGAGGCAATCTTTGATCCCTCGGAAAGTTCCCTGTCGAATTTCGGAGCAAGTTTTGCGTTTGCCTCTTCAGAAAGAAATAGTATTACGACGTCAGCTCCGGTTAGATCGATTTCGTACATATTTCCCCAGATCACTCTTGCTCGAGAAAAGCTTCTGGAAAAGACCACCCTCAACCAGGAAATTATAACTCTAAAAGGGTCAATTTCGACTCCAATGGCTCTAGCGCCCCGGTCCCTCACGACCCGAGTTAACCACCTGCCATCACCGCAGCCCAGATCGTAAACCAGGTCACCGGAGCCAACATCCAGAGTATCCAGGATACGCGAAATGGTTTTGTGGTCCGTTGGCTGCCAGAGAGCGTCCAGGGTAAGGTTCCAGCTGATCCAGATCAGACCGACCAGGCCGAGAGAAGACAACACAACTAACACTTTATAATCCCCTCGAGTTCTCTAGGGTGAATAGTCTAATGGGGACACTTTATTCTGAGATGTTGAGACGGTGCCACTGAACTCGAAGCTCCGTTTCTAGTTCGCAATATGAAGATCAACTAACAAATATTGATTTGGCGGAGGGGGTGGGATTCGAACCCACGGAGCCGCGAGGCTCTCCGGTTTTCAAGACCGGTGGTTTTGGCCACTCGCCCACCCCTCCGCACTCTGGAAAGCAAAAAAGTTTAAAAGTTATCGCGGTTACTGGCAAGCCTTATTCTTCTTCACCCTGATCCTCCGGGATTAACTCTTCACTTGGCCCTTCGACCTCCTGGAGTTTCTGGACGTAAATGTCGACACTTTTAACTCGTAAACCAGTTTTATCTTCTACGTCCTCTTTTATCTTTTTTTGAGTTTTTTTGGCTACTTCGTGAACCGGATATCCCTGTTTTACAGCAATCTTTAGAGTTATTGAAACTTCATTCCCGTCGAAGTCTACGTTTACTCCTCGGCGCTGGCTACCGAAGATCCGACCGATATCTTCTGCAACCGAGGACTTCTTTTGTCCCAATCCCTCTATCTGGGCAGCACCTCCGGCAACAACTGCTATAACCACTTTTTCTGATATTGTTATCGTGCCCTTGTCGTTGACTACCCCGCCGTCTATCTCTTTACTGCCAACCAACTCGTCGTTTTCGGCCATGACTTCACCTCCTCAATTATTATAATCACTAGCAAGAATCATTCACACAAGGATATCTTTTCTACCGGAAATAGTGCAAAGAGATAACTCTCCAGTTAATATTGTAACCAAACTTCTAACAAATTTTACGAGAAAACCAGGGAGTGGTAGGGTGCTGAAGATCTCAGTCGGGAGTACGAACCCGGTTAAGCTGGCAGCCTCGGTAGAAGCATTTGAACTTGCCGGCGAAGAAGTTGAAACCACGAGATTTGATGTAGAGTCGGGAGTCTCAGACCAACCCACCTCTAATAGGGAAGCGATCGAGGGGGCGAGGAAAAGGGCAAAAAAGGCAAAGGGAAAGGGTAAATTTGACTTTGGTGTGGGGCTGGAAGGGTCGGTGAGTGATACGGGCTTCGGTATGTTTCTGACCGGGTGGGCGTACTTAATAGATAGAACAGATAGTTACCTCGGTGGAGGAGGGAGGTTACAGCTTCCGGAAACTATTGCTAGTCGGATCAGAAATGGTGAGGAACTGGGGCCCGTAATGGACGAGGTCACCGGTCGAAGTGGGGTTAAGGAAAATGAGGGGGCAATAGGGATATTTACGAACGGTATCATCACCAGGAAAGAGGCATATAGAAACGCACTTGTGTTTGCCCTTGCAAAATACCTTAACCCCGAATTATACAGTTAGCATAAAATCGGTTTAAGATCTTTCCCCGTATAATTCCGTCAACTTGTGGAGGAATTCTTTTGTCCTATCGTTTTCAGGATTATTGAAGAACTGGTTTGGTGACCCCTGTTCAATAATCTTTCCTCCCTCCATGAAGATAATCTCGTCCGAGACGGAATTTGCAAAGCCCATTTCGTGAGTAACGACCAGCATGGTCATACCGGATTTTGCGAGATCTTTCATTACTTCAAGCACTTCACCGATTAACTCCGGATCGAGTGCAGAAGTCGGCTCGTCAAATAGGATTATTTTGGGCTCCATGGCAAGAGCCCGGGCTATTCCCACTCTCTGTTTTTGACCACCGGATAGCTGAGCGGGGTAGGACTCCGATTGATCCGACAGCCCTACTCTTTCCAGTTCCTCCATTCCGATTCTCCGGGCTTTCTCTTTGTCGTAGCCTTTAACCCTTTTCAGCCCGAGGGTGACGTTGCCTAGAGCGGTTAAGTGTTCGAAAAGGTTGAAATGCTGAAAAACCATGCCGATTCTCTGCCGAAACTTGTTGATATCCTTCGAATTGTCGGTAACTTCCTCTCCTTCCAGCCAGACCTGACCCTTATCGGGGGTCGTTAGCTGGTTAATACACCTAAGCAAAGTACTCTTACCCGTTCCCGAAGGTCCTATGATGACTTTGGTCTCGGCCTGATCCATGTCAAATGATACGCCTTTGAGAACTTCTTCTTTCCCGTAATCCTTGTGGATATTTTCGACAACCAATAAATCTTGGTTGACCATTCAGTTATCCTCCCTGTTACTTTGAGTTATAAACACTTATTAAATATACTAAAGTTAACTCAAAAAGCCAATAGTTATCAGCATTGTAGCACAAAAATGGCGCAAGGGTAGATCACTGTAGTGGGCTATTTACGTAAGACTAACCTGGTGGAATTCTGTGACGGATTCTTTAGAACTCGGTTCTTTCACCACTTTTCGAAAGCGAAGGGGACCCGTAAGCAACAACTATATTTTTTAGTTCAATCCTCCTGCCACTTACCAGGCTGCCGGGATTTTGCCTACTGTTTTGTTTTAAAGGTTAAATCAGTTGCCGGGTAAGGGGCCGGAGGCACAAACGGACAAAATAATGATGTACGACGATGGTGAAAGAACTTAGTAGGATGAGCCTTTAATCGAAATCAACTTCCGGGGCCTGTTTTCCTGGACATTTGACCTGCAAAAGCCCCACGATAATTGTTATGATTAATGGGTAATGGATCTCTTGATCCCTCTGTAACGGAAAGGCTGGATGGCTAGCGAAATGTATAGCCGTTAACTTGCCAGAAAGAATTGAAATTCACTTTATCCTAACCAGGAGGAAATTATGGGTAATACAGCACCAACAAATATCGGACGGAAATCTACTTTAATTTTGCTGGTTTTTCTTAGTTTACTTCTTATGGTTCAAGTTGCTTTTGCAGTTCCAGAAGGAAGTTTCCTCGGGCTGTCGGAGATTGAAAAGGGAATGCAGGGCGTAGGCAAGACAGTGGTGAAAGGTCAGGAGATTTCTCAGTTTTCGGTGGAAGTAATCGACGTGATTGACAAGCCCGGCGAGCTGGAGGACTTCATTATTGTGAGGGCAAGTGGAGAGGCGATAGATAAAGCTGGTGGAGTCGCACAGGGAATGAGCGGCAGCCCGATATACATAGATGAGAAGCTCGTTGGTGCGCTGAGCAGATCTGCGACCTGGAGCAGAGAAACCGAAAAACCGATCGCCCTGGTTACGCCGATAAAAACGATGCTCAAGCTTTTCGAGGAGAACAATCAGCGGGGAAGTTCCGAGTTAGAGGAAGAACGGGAAAGCTCCGTGAAGGATTCCCTGAATGACGTTTTCACTGATAAAACCGTAGCTTTTAGTAGGGATGGAGCTACCGGCACGGAGCGGGGAAAAGTGGAAACTGAAAAATTAGTTTTCACCAGAACTCAGACACCAGTTATGGTAAACGGATTCTCCGAGGTGGCTTTCAGGGCACTGTCCCAAGGTATAGACACCTCGAACCTAGATAGGATCTACGACCCACTTGAATTGCTTGGAGACAGTTCGCTGGGTAACTTCGAAGACGGACTTTCCGAATACGACCTATCGTTTCACAACGTCCAGGTCGACGCGAGCAAATCGGACCAGGCAATGGACCTGACTCCCGGAGGTCCCGTAGGAGTCGCGCTTACTCAAGGCGATTTTTCTATAGGCGCCCTGGGTACGGTTACTTACCGCGAGGAGAACGGGATTCTGGGTTTCGGCCACAGGTTTCTTCTTGGCGGTAACTCGAACTACATTCTGACCAGGGCCAACGTATTTGATACCGTCGATAGCTATCAGGCACCGTTCAAGTTAGGCAGCGTTGCTTCCTCCGTTGGCACTGTGACTCAGGATAGAACACAAGGTGTTCTGGGAGAGGTCGGGACCGAGACGAATCTATTTGACACGAATATTGACGTAACTGAAATGGAGATGGAAGCTTCAACTAACTTCCAAACCGATTTAGTCAAAACTTCGGATCTAGTCGGCGTCCTCTCTTACGTAACGTTAAGAGAGAGTATAAATAGGGCGCTTAATCGGAGAGGTCCGGGGACCGTAAAAGTAAGCTACGAGATAACTGGGGAGAACATGCCCCAGTCGATAAAGAGGTCGGACATATTTTTCTCCCACACCCAGGCCTCTTTCCTCCCGTCCCTGCAGGTAGCGCTTTTCATCGATGCTCTAGCACATAATCCGTTCCGAAATCCTGAACTGGTGGACCTCCAAGCAGACGTGGCTTTCCAGAATTCGATAAATTCGGGACAAATTACTTACTTTGCTACTGACGGGAACCAGTATCACCCCGGCGATCTACTTGCCTATCAGGTAAAAATTAAAAACTATCGAGATGACCTCGTCGAAAAAACTGGGGCATTTCAGATACCCGAGAATATTCCCGAAGGTAAGTACATCGTTGCCGTCTACGGCGGGCCGAGACCGACCAAGATCGCTCCTCCGGAGATGCTCGAAAACTTCGAGGACTGGTTGAGCTATCTCAACAACCTCAAAAGCTACGAACATCTCTCAGTAGAGTTATTAAAGCCCCTCGAAGAGAGCGTCGTGCCTATGGCCAGTATAGGTTACATTTACGAATCGGTAACCAGAGTTGACGAGAAATTTGAAGATAGGGTAATTTATGGCAACCAGGCAGTCGCGATAAAGATTACCCAAAACCAGGAGGAAAAAGAGGAGACCAGTTCACCCGTGCAGGAAGAAGAACAGGGTACTGAAAGCTAGTAGCGACTCAATTTTATGTTCAACATTGAGGATTTGACCGAAGCAACCGGAGGAAAGCTGATCGATTTCGTGCCGCGCGAAATCGAGGGATTTTCCATCGATACTCGCAACTTAACGGAGGGGGAATTTTTTATCCCCCTCCCCGGTTCCCGGACTGACGGACATAAATTCCTCGAAGAGGCGTTCGAAAAGGGAGCTTCAGGGGCTTTTATTCGATCCAGAGATTATGTAGAGCCGGAATTCTTTAACCTGGTTATCGTAGACGATACAGAAGCTGCCCTTTTGAATGCCGCAAAGCGTTACCGATCGAGGTTTGACGTTCCAGTAGCGGGTGTTACGGGAAGCTGGGGTAAGACTACAACCAAGGAACTAATAGCCTCTATCCTCTCAAAATCAGGAAAGGTCCATAAATCTCCCGGAAATTACAATACTGAATACGGCCTGCCTCTATCGTTGCTTGAGATGAAAAGAGACGTAGACTACGGGGTTTTCGAACTTGGCCTCCAGTATCCCGGAGACGTCGGAAGATTGAGTGAAGTACTTTCCCCCACTATCGGCCTGATAACGGGTGTAGGCAAAGTTCACGCTGAGCATTTCCAATCGATAAGAGAAATCGCCGAGGAAAAGCTTAAACTGACAGAGGGCATGGAACCCGGTAGCAAAATTCTGATAAATGGCGATTCCGAAACCTTGTTGGCTGGTGCGAAGGATGTGCCCGATTACGAGTTCATAGAGTACGGAGCGAAGGAAACTGAAAAAAAATATACCGCTAGGGATATCATGATCAGGGGCACCGATGGAGTTGCTTTTCAGCTTAACTCGGGTAGAAACCGCCCGGCTCTGGATGACAAATTAGGAGATTTAAACTTTCGCCTGGAATCGGGCCTTAACTCGAGAGCGAACGTCAGTAATATCGTTGGCGCTTCGGCGCTAGCGCTGGAAATGGGGATATCCTCCACCGACGTGAAGAAAGGGGTTAATATTAATCCTCTACCCCAGCGACTCGATCCGATTGAATTTTCCGGCGGTAAAGTAATTGATGATACGTATAACGCCAATCCCGCCGCTACGATAAACGCGCTCGAATTTATTGGAGAAATAGAATCGGCGGAACGCAAATTCTTCGTTTTCGGCGATATGAAAGAACTGGGTAAAAACGCGCTCGACGATCACAAAGAGCTAGCTTCTTATATCAAAGAGGCGGGAATAAATTATTTGCTGGCGATCGGAGAACTTACAGAGGCTCTGGTTAAAGACCTGGACGTTAAAAGCACCCAAGCAGAATGGTTCGAGTCAAGAGACGGTCTAAAGAGGAGGTTGAATAAGCTAATTGGGAAATACGATAACCTTGTACTTGTCAAGGGGTCCAGGTCCATGGAAATGGAGTATTTCGTCTCCTTCCTGACCGAGGGTAAAAACAACAGAAGCTAAGAACGTAATTCAGTAGAGGGGGTAAAAATGCCAGTGGTTACAGAAAGAATTTCCGTACGAATAGGAAGCGACAGCGAGATGGCAGAAATCACTGAACAAGTTCAGCAAGTAGTAAGTGGATCGCACCTGGCAGATGGAAGCGCAACTCTATTTATTCCGGGCGCCACGGGATCGGTAACGACGGTAGAGTACGAACCTGGTCTAAAAGAGGACATTCCGGATGCTTTAGAAAGGCTGGCTCCAGAGGATATTTCTTATAAGCACCACCAGACCTGGAACGATGGAAACGGGAGAAGTCACGTAAGGGCTACGATAATGGGACCTGGAATGGTGGTTCCGTTCGTAGATAAAGAATTAAAGCTGGGACGATGGCAAAATATCGTAGCAATCAACCACGATACAGAGGAAAGGAATCGAGAAATAATTGTTCAATTGATCGGGGAGTAGAGACCCATAACGCCCTAGTCGATAAACTGTACCAGGTCGTCCAGCTCTCTCCTTCCTGAGTTCTTGCTAGGTCTTCTTGCCGGGTAGCCAACGGGTATTAGTGCCAGGGGCCTTTTGCTGGTTTCAAGGAGGTTGGCCACTTCGTCCTCTTCAAATGCACCGACCCAGCAACTACCAAAACCCATATCTTCAGCTGCCAGCTGAAGAAAAGTTGCAGCAATCGTCCCGTCCTGGGTGGAATACAATTTTCCTCTTTCTCCGTATTTTTTTCTGGATCGTTCCTCGTCCTGCAGGAAAGCAAAGACAATCGGAGCTTCACTCAGGAATTTTTGGCCGTGAGCGGCTTTAACGAGATCGTTCTTTAGTTCGTCGTTCTTTATCGCGACGATTTCGTACGATTGAAGGTTACCGGCTGACGGAGCGGAATTGGCCGCCTTTAACAGTTTTTCTACTTCCTTTTCATTCACTTCCCTTTCCTTGAACGACCTTATGGATGATCTCTTTTTCGTAAGATCAAAAAAAGTCATTTGCTCCCCCGTTTATCAATTTTAGTATTTGTATAGTTTAAGCTAAAATGAATAAACAATCCTTAGTGGAATGACTGTTAGAGGTTAGCTCATAACCATTATAGATAACCAGAACTTTTCTGCAAGGCTTCAGGTTAATCATCTGAAAACCTAATTTGTCTCTAAATCAAAAAGGTTTATAATTGATTCAACCGAACAAATTGTAAGGATTAGCCCAGTTATAATTCCTGTTTCCAGCCGGACTGGAGCAGGGGAGTAGGTTCGACATCCGGAGGTGAATTTCTTGGGAGAAAACGGCCCAGACAGAGAAAAGCTAAAAAAACGTGCCGCAGAGGGCGCAATGGACTGGATTGAAAATCATTATGACGTCAATCGAGGCTTGAGGGTAGGGGTGGGTTCCGGTTCAACCGTGTCGTATTCTTTTTCTAGGTTTGCTGATTATCAGAACCTTATTGCGGTACCCACTTCTTCTAAGACCAGAAATGAATTGACCAAACTGGGGATAGAAGTAGATAGACTGGAGGATTCCGACGATCTCGTCTTCGATTTGGACGGTGCAGACGAAGTGGATCCCCAGCTAAACCTGATAAAAGGCGGAGGAGGATCTCATTACAGAGAGAAACTGGTAGCGAGGCAGGCCCGATCTTTGTTAATTGTCGTCGATCAGACGAAACTCGTCGACTACCTTGGCCAGTCGTTCCCGCTTCCCGTCGAAGTAAACCCCGAAAGAGTAGAGAAAACAAAAGATCTTCTATCGGAATTCGGTGAACCCAGTTTGAGAAGAAATGACGAAAAATTGTTTCGTACCGACGGCGGAAACGTAATAATTGACGTACAAATGGCGGATAAACTGTCTCGAGAGGATACAGGTGAGCTTGAACGAGAAATAAATAGAATAGACGGAGTGATAGAAAACGGGTTTTTCGTAAACCGCAGCGCCGATATCGTTTTCGTCGGCACGGAGAACGGCTTAAAGATAATTGGAGATGAGGCCAGGTGAATGAGGGAGTCACTTTTGTTGTTGCAACTGGAGTTCAGGGCGACTCTCTGCCAGAGAGAGCTTTGAATAGGGGTCTTGAAGCTAACACTCTGGATTTGCTGGAAGTTACTGATTCCGTTTCGGATATAGATAGGCGGATTTTGAACACCAACTCCGACCGCCTTATTGAGCTGTCGGCTGCGGAGTATCCCGACGTGGTAATTGAAAGATCGACCAGTGATTTTCATTTCGGCAGGTCCCTGTTTGAAGCTATCAGGCGGTACGAGATAGAGAATCTTTTTTACGCCGGAGGGGGAAGCGGTACGTTATTCGACAAGAAAGACTTCGAAAAAATTGTTTCATTTCTGGTCAGGTCGTCCGGTAAGATGCTCGCCAATAATTTCTATTCGGCCGACATGATTGGTATTTCACCTGCTCAGGAGATATTGAAGCTAGACCCTCCCGAAAGGGATAACGATCTGGGCTGGCTGGCGAGGGATGCGGGCTTTGAACCCTACGAAATGACCAGAAGTGCAAAGTCACAGCTAGATCTCGATACACCTGCGGATTTAATTCCTCTCAAATTAAGCGGTCGGGCTGACGGAAGGCTGAAAAATCACCTGTCAACAGTAAATTCGGAAAGTACTCGAATACAGGATGTTCTGCCACAGCTTACTGATCAAAACAGCAGGCTCGTCATTGGTGGCCGACTGGGCGCTTCGACCTGGTCTTATCTCGAGAAGAATGCTGCCTGCCAGATTGATGTTATATCTGAGGGAAGGGGGAGTTACAACGGAGACCGTAAAAAGGTGACGAGGTCTTATTGGCTGGGGAAAATTCTTCAGGAACGGGGGCCCGAAACCCTCATTAGTTCGCTTGGTGAAAAGGGAACAGGCCTCTTTATCGACTCGAGGGTTTTATTCGATTTTCTGGGTAAATGGCCTTCCAGAAAAGATAGGTTCTCTTCCGACCTGCTTGATCCGAGTGGAATAGAAGTTGAATACCTGCGAGACTTGACGCGGGCCGCGGGCGATTACCCTAAGCCCGTGATCCTGGGTGGACATTCCATGATTTCAGGGTCGCTGTATCTACTGACGGACGCCGCCTGGGAGATAACTGAACCCGAGAGCGTAAATATTCGTCCTGAAGCTTTTAGTTTATGAAACTGTAAGTGAGGTGAATCGTATGGAGATAATACCTTACTGGTTTTGGTTTGTCGCCGGGCTTGGCTTGCTAATTGTTGAGCTTAACACGGCTACGTTCTTTTTTGGAACCGTCGGTTTTGGTGCGTTGGTTGCCAGCCTTGCGGATTTTTTTCTACCCGGGGAAATTGGTAGCTTCGTCGTATTCGTTGTGGGAACTGGTTTAGCGGCATACCTTGCCTGGAAGTTTGATATTTATTCTAGCTCTAAAGAAACCTTGAGAACGGGTGCAGATAGGTTGATAGAGGAAATCGGAACAGTAGAAGAGGTGGTCGACCCCTCAACCGGAGATGGAATAGTTCTGGTTAACGGGGAAAAGTGGAGGGCGGAATCGGCCGAGGAAGTAAAAATTAACGCCGGCAATAAAGTCGTCGTCGTAGATATCGAAGGGACTTCGTTAGTAGTAAGGGAAATCGAGGGCGGTAGTTCAGAGAAAGGTGAAACCTCAGAGGAGGGTTAAAATGACCCTAATTGTAATTTTAGCAGCAATTGCATTCGTATTGATATTTGGTTCATGGGCGACTACTCTGGTGCGCCAGTACCAGAAAGGGTTGCTGGAGACATTCGGTAAGTACTCTTCGACCTACGAGCCTGGACTGCACTTTATATTCCCGTTCGTTCAGAAAGTAAGAAAAATCGACATGAGGGAAAAGACGCTTGACGTACCGCGTCAGGACGTAATTACGAGGGATAACGCCACGGTAACCGTCGATGCTATCGTCTATTATAAACCTACTGACGCCAAGAAAGTCGAGTACGAAGTAGAGAATTTTGAACAGGCGGCAGTCCGACTTGCCCAGACAAACCTGAGAAGCGAAATTGGAGAGATGGATCTGGACCAATCTCTTTCTTCCAGGGAGACCATAAACTCCAAGTTGTTGAATACTCTGGACAAGGAGACGGATAAGTGGGGCGTAAGAGTAACCAAGGTGGAAATAAGGGAGATAACGCCTCCTGACGACGTAAAGGACGCAATGGCCCAGCAGTTAAAAGCCGAAAGGCGGAGACGTGCGGAGGTTCTGAAGGCGGAAGGAAGCAAAAAAGCGGCAATATTGAAAGCCGAAGGTGGAAAACGTGCAGCGGTACTGGAAGCAGAGGGTGAGGCAAACGCGCGAAGGAAGCGCGCCGATGCCAAGCGTTACGAGTACATTACCGAAGCAGAGGGTGAGGCAAACGCAATTCAGGGCATCTTTGGGGCCTACCACAAAGGAAAACCGACAAAGCAGATCTTGACCCTCAAAGCTTACGAGGCGATGAAAGAGCTTGCCGACGGTAGAGCTTCGAAGTTAATAGTACCTTCGGGTACTGCAGACGTTTTAGGTGCAATTAGCAGCATTATGGGGGTATCCGAAGACGGCGGTTTCCCGGATTTTGAAAAGGGAGAATTCGAAGAGGGCGAAGGCAAGGACCTGGTAGAGGGTCTCTCTGAAAAGGCCGAAGAAGCGCGAACGGAATTCGAGAAAAGGGCGCAGGAGATCCAGGAAGAAGCCGAAAAGCGAGCCCAGGAAGAACTCGAGGAAGGAGAATAGTAAATATCTAAGTATCCTTTTTTGCCGGGGGATCTAAACGACTTCCCGGAACTGTCTTTGCCGCCAGAGCAAATAAATACTCAACAGGACAAAAGATCCCCCGGCTATTACCCAATAAGACGGATATTCATCGAAAAATATGATTGCAAGTAGCGAAGCACCTATTGGCTCACCTAGGATAGTAACCCCAACCATAGATGCCTTTACTTCCTTTAATAGCCAGTTGAAAGAAGTGTGTCCGATCAGTGTGGGAATTAGCGCGAGAAGTAAGAAGATGAAAAAATTATACCCGGAATAACTTAGCATGGGTAAACCCTTTAGCAGACAAAAACCGAAAAGGAAAACAGAGCTAAACCCGTAGACTATCAGGATATAGGGTAATATCTTTATTCTGTCTCTGACTTCTCCTCCTATGAGAAAATACCCGGCGGCCATGATGGCTCCAAGCAGGGCGAATACGTCACCTATCAACCCGAATTCAGCCGTATGGAAGTCACCAAAGCCGATCAGGAAACTACCCGCTGCAGCCACCACGAGACCTGCGAGGAATTTCTTTGAGGGGTTCTTATCCAGAAACGTACCTTCGATTAGAACGATAAATAGAGGTTGAGTTGTAACAAGTACGACGGAACTCGCCACGCTTGTGTAACTCAGGGAAGTGACCCAGAAGGCAAAATGAAAGCTTAAGAATAGACCGGCTATTATCAGCAGCAGGATGTCTTTTCCTCTCAGTTTTCTTAACTCTGCCCCGATGTCACCTCGGAGGGAAGCGAACATAAAAATCAATACTGAAGAGAAGAACATCCTGTAGAACGAGATGATAAGCGGCGGGGCCGTGCTCATCCTTATAAAAATTGCGGCAAAAGAGACTGCCACCACGCCAGAAATCAAGATTAGCACCGTTTTTGGCTTCATGAACAGGGCTTTACCTCCTTTGCCCATTATCGCAACAGAGAACGACCCAATAACTATAGCGGAAAACGGACTCGACCTAAATTAACTAAAAGCCTGGGGAAGAAAACGAATAAAAGAAAGATTGAGGCCGAAAGACTACTCAATGCGTACTTTGACCGTGCCGATAATTGACAAGATCCGGGAATCTACCTAATATCTACGAAGGTAAACTATACCTCATATTCCGCTAAAAAGGGAGGAAGGAAAATTACTCGAGAGTCAGAACTTGAGATTTTGGATTTGGACTGGGGTTTTTCAGAAGACTTCGAAATGGATTCGGTCCGGGTGACCAGGGGAGACTTCGCCAAAGCGGACTCCCTGTCCGACTTCGACCTGGTTTTTATCGATCCCGACGGAATTGATCGACTGTGGACGGCCCACCTCAGACCCCAATCGGACGGAAAATTTAGGACTAATCCTAAGGAAGACGGAGGGCTGGCCAATGGTCTCAGAAACCTCATGAGGGCAAGAAGAGAAGAACTAATTAACCTCCTCGAGAGAGCGGGTGGTGCAATATTTTGTAAGCTGCGTAAACCGGGCAGGGAATTGACTGTACTTACGAAGGACGAGGAAAAAGAGTTCAACAGGTATACCTGGTTGCCGGAAACTGAAAGGGAACTATTTCGAGGCGGGAGAGCAATTGAAACGAGGAAAGGGAAGCGTCTATCGCCCAGGGAAATTTCTTCACCGGTTGTCAAATTTATAAACGATTTCCGTGAAAGTATATCTTACGAATCCGTGCTTAAAAATCAAAGCCTTACCGAAGTTCAACGTTCTGAGGTGTTTGCCAGCACTCCGATCGGGGATGTCGTATCCTTTGGTTTTGTCCGTGGTGAAGGTAGCCTGGTCTTCTTGCCTGCGGGGATGGAACTGAAAAGTTCCGGCGAGCAGGAACTGGTGAAAGCGGCCGAAAAAGTGGTGAGGGGCGGCGGGTACTATAGCCCTTCGTGGCTCGATAATTACTGCCTTCCGTCGGAAAAAGATATCCGGAACGAGCTTAAAGAACTCGACCGGGAAATATCGCGGTTAAAAAAACAGAGAGAAGAAAAAACGGAAGATTTAAGAGATATTGATGACCTGAAGGGACTTCTTACCTCAAGGACGAACCACGAACTGAAGTCCAGCCTTTCCAGGGCACTGGAGGTGGCTGGATTTGATGTCGAAGAAGACTCTTCCGGCATAGATCTAATGATATCGGATACGGGAGAAGTTAACTTGGCAATTACAGTAGGTGTCAACCCCGAAGCGCCTGTCGATTTAGACCCTTATCACAGGTTGGTTCAGGGTATTAACGAGCTAAAGATATTTGAGAACAAAGACCCCCAGGGAGTCGTCGTTGTTAACGGATTCGGAACGAAAGATCCGGCGGACCGCGAGAGCCAGGCGGAAGAGGAGCTCCTTGAAGGCTGCGGTCTATATGGCTTTACCGTACTGACGGCAGAGGAGATATTTGAAAGGATCAAAGAGATTAAGAAGGGAAAAGTTGGATCGAGAGAGGGCCTTATAGAGCTATTTCAGAACGGTTAACTTCGGGTTCGTTCCAGGGCGCAGGCTTTTCGTAGAATTTTCTGGTCTACCTCGAGGTGATAACGTGAAACATCTGGAAGACTATCGAGATATAGTCGGGGACGAGATTATTTCGGAAATATTCCGGAAGAGTAAGGGACTCTACGGGAAGAAGATCCTCCACGTAAATTCCAGCTATCAGGGTGGCGGAGTAGCGGAAATACTAAACCATCTAGTGCCCCTGATGAGCGATCTAGGAATTGAGGTCGATTGGAGGGTCATCCACGGTCATCACGATTTCTTCAATATAACGAAGAAATTTCACAATTCACTTCAGGGCGAGGAGATTAATTTTTCACGGTTAAAGAGGTCGGTTTACACGGAGACTAACGAGCAGTTCACCACTTATGCCAATATTGACCACGACGCGGTGATCATTCACGACCCGCAACCCTTGCCCCTCATCAGGTATTTTAAGAAACGTCAGCCCTGGATATGGCGAGCACACATCGATCTTTCAGAACCCTATGCTGACGTCTGGGACTATCTGAAGCAGTTCATAATCCGATACGATAAAGCGATATTTTCCGCAAAGGAATTCGTTTCTAGCGACATCGGAACGGAAACTGATATTATTTATCCGTCTATCGACCCCCTTACCGTTAAAAACAAGGAGATAGACCAGGCAACTATCGACAAGTACCTTAATAAATACGGAATCAAGGCTGACAAACCAATAATCAGTCAGATCTCGCGTTTCGATAAATGGAAGGACCCGGAAGGAGTTATCGAGGTCTTTGACCGAGTCAACGAGGAGATCGACTGCAGGCTCGTTCTGCTTGGTGCAATGGCGACCGACGATCCCGAAGGCCCGAAGGTCTACGAATCCGTGGTCGAGAAGTCCAAGGGCCGTGACGACATAATTGTAATTAACAAGGAAAGTGATATTCTCGTAAACGTTCTCCAGAGGGTATCGTCGGTGGTACTGCAAAAATCTCTCAAAGAGGGCTTCGGGCTAACTGTAACTGAAGCGTTGTGGAAGAGTACTCCGGTTGTAGCTTCCGACGTCGGCGGTATCCCGCTTCAGGTAACTGATGGTGAGACCGGTTTTCTGGTCGATCCCGAGGACTACGAAGAGGTAACGGACCGGATTCTTGAGATCCTGGAGGATCCCGAACTCGGTGCCAAACTCGGGGGAAGTGCTCACCGAAACGTGAAGGAACATTTCCTGATCACAAGGCACCTGCTAAACTGGCTCGAGGTATTAAAGAAGACGATCTGAACCGGGCATTATTATCTTTCTAATTGACACCTTTGGTTCTGGAGAGTCTCCGGTCTGGTGCATGTACCGAGGTAGGTTGTTATCGGTTCTTCTCTAAAACATTGTTTCGGCAGCTAACCTCAATTTAGGGCAATGTACTCTCTGGGAACATATTTAGCTCAGTATTTTGGCAGTACGGAGCTAAGCCCTGATTGGACCAAGGCCGATATTATTCCAACGACTATTGCCGAAATTGCCATTTTTAGTCCGGATTTGATAAGGCTTTTTCGGGAAATCTTGCCCATAACGAGGCCGACGAATAAGCCCAGCAAAGAAGTTAGAAATACGGCTAAGAATATTGACGCAGGGGAGGTAAAGAAGAAATAGGGCGTCACGGGCACAAAAGCACCAAATGCCGTGGCAATCCCGTCGGCGAGACTCTGTTTGTTTACTTCCTGTTTACCCGCCTGGTATACTTCTGTGTCTTCCATATCCTTTCTCAACATCGCTCCCTTCAGAGCGTTGATATCTATCATCAATTCTGTTTCGTAAGAAGTAAAGGCGGCAAAAATGTTGGAAAAGCTATTGGCAAGACCTCCCGAAATTCCCGCCGCTATTATGACTTCGGGCGGAGCACCCGTTGCACCAATGACCACCCCAAGCGTGGATAGAGTTCCGTCCATCATACCTCTGGTGCCCGCTACGAGCTCCTGTTCGATATCTTCGAAATTCATGTAAGGTTTACACCCCCGTAAAATATTAATTTTGTTCTGACAAAATTGGAGAATGGGCTGAAATGGAATATAGTGAAGGGCTTCGTATTAAGGCGGGTTATACATTTTTAAACAGGTCTGGTTTAATAAAGGCTCCATTTCCTGTGGGTTTTAAGAATTTCTTTGCGACTTTTTAGTAAGCAAGTCACAATAGATAAATGGATTAGTCCTGAGGTGTGGTCAATTCCTCGACGATAGCTTTCCCGCAGAGAACCTTGTCCACGGAATG
>JAGXKX010000017.1 GCA_018335015.1 Candidatus Bipolaricaulota bacterium | reverse complement strand
ATTACGTTAGAAAAATGAGCGACTATCCCCCGGGTAACTGGTGCGATGTCTGGGATGGACTATTCTGGCGGTTTATTTATAAACACAAAGGTAAAATCCAGGATATACCCAGAATGGCGGTTATGGTGGCTAACCTGGAGAGGATGGGAGAAGAGACCGTTACAGACCATATAAATAATGCCGAGGATTTCCTCGAAGATATTTTCTAACGAGCGGGTTCATAAATGCTGAAACTCGATGTGGGGCGGGCGCTCACAATTGTTGACCTTTACTCATCACCATGGTCCTAATTGAGCTCAGTGACCCAATTAATTTAACAATTATCACCCAGTGAGAATAGGCAAGAAGCAAGAACGAATCAGCTCCTAAAGTGGCCCCATTCCTAACGTAATTCGTGGACAATCTAGATAGGGACTCGCTATTTTGGTTGCAGGAACACTTATTTTAGGATAAGAATAGGCAGAACTATAAAGGGTGGGAACGATGGAACTGCACGAGAAATTAGAGATCCTGACGGCGGCAGCCAAGTACGACGTATCCTGCTCTTCCAGTGGGAGCAACAGAGGTAACGAAGGTGGGATTGGAAACGCTTCACGTGGCGGTATCTGCCACAGCTGGACCTCAGACGGCCGCT
Source organism: Candidatus Bipolaricaulota bacterium (assembly GCA_018335015.1). GTDB lineage: Bacteria > Bipolaricaulota > Bipolaricaulia > M55B111 > M55B111 > JAGXLP01. The sequence goes on along the minus strand of JAGXKX010000017.1, from coordinate 23,971 downwards.
GTCTTTCCCTGCTGAAGATACTGCTTAGCAACAGGTGTATTTACAGCTGCAGCTACTGCATTAACAGTGCCGACAACGAAGTACCACGGACATCTTTTACCCCGGAGGAAGTTGCCAACCTGACTTTAAACTTTTACCGGCGAAACTATATTGAGGGGTTGTTTCTCAGTTCGGCCGTGGAGAAATCACCAACCTATACTATGGAGCGCCTCTACCGAACTGCCAGGATACTTCGCGAGGAAGAAGGCTTCTACGGATATATTCACTTGAAAGCAATCCCCGGCGCGGATTACGCCGCAATTAGGAAAGCTGGGGAGTACGCGGACAGGGTAAGCGTCAACATCGAGCTGCCCTCGGAGAAAAGCTTGAACAAGCTGGCACCGGGCAAGAACAAGGAGGCCATCCTGGGTCCGATGAAAAAGATCGGGAACGACATTTCAAGCAACGAAAAAGAACGGAAAAGGTCGGGAAGGGGGAAGTTCGTCCCGGCCGGACAGAGCACCCAGATGATCGTCGGGGCCAGTCCGGAGCCCGATTCCCACATAATGGACCTCTCGGAGAGTCTGTACGATAACTTCAACATGAAGAGGGTATACTACTCTGCTTTCGTCCCGGTCAGGGAAAACCAGAACCTACCGGGAATAGCGGACCCCCCTTTGCTCAGAGAACACCGCCTCTACCAGGCGGACTGGCTAATCCGGCGCTATAACTTCGAGACTGCCGAACTTTTCAACGGGGAAGAAGAGAACCTTGATTACAGGCTTGATCCGAAGGCGATATGGGCGCTGAACCACCCTGAATTCTTTCCGGTAGAGGTCAACGCAGCGACCTACGACGAACTGATCCGGGTTCCCGGACTGGGAAGTAAATCCGCTTCCCGGATCCTTAAAGCGGGGCGCCACGGGAGCGTGGATTATGACTTCCTCAAAGAGATTGGCGTCGTTCTCAAACGGGGCAAGTTCTTCCTGACCTGTAAGGGTGAGTACCGGGGTGGGCTGGAGTTTCGACCAGAAAAAGTACGCGAAAAACTCCTCCGGGCCTCGGGTAAAAAGTTAGAAGAAAAACAGCTTCCGCTTTTTGAGCCCAACCAATTTTCCGAAAAGGACGAAGACGCGGGCACTGATCCGCTGCTCGCGGCGGTCTCTGGTAGCGGTACGAACCTATGATCGTTTACCTGTACGATGGAAGCTTCGAGGGCCTGCTCTGCTCGTTTTACCGAGCCTTAAAAACCGAAGATGATCCGGAGGAGATAGTTTCGAGAGAGAAAGGACTCCGACCTCTGGCTTCGGAAGTACGGGAGATAGATACCGACCGGGACCGCGCGGGCGAGGTTCATAGTGGAATTAAGGATGAAATCTCCTCCGGCGCGGCCAGAAACGTTAAGTACTGTTACCTTTCCGAGAAATCCGGGATTGAAATTAGACTACTAGAGTACCTCCGGCTGGGGTTTCACTCCGGTTCTTCCCTGGACGACAAGCTGGACCAGGATCCGGTATTCGAGATCCACCAGCTGGCGAGAAAAGTCGGTCGAGAAAGGCACCGGATGCTCGGTCTTGTCCGCTTCCGCGAGATGGAGAGGGGTGGATACTATGCACCGATAGAACCGGACTACAACATTGTTGGTCTGCTGGCACCACACTTCAGCTCCCGGATGAGAGACCAGAACTGGATTCTGCACGACCGAGAGCGCGACCTCGCAGTGGTTTATAACAGGGAGGAGTGGGTACTCACCAAGCTGGACGGCGACGAACTGCCACAATACTCGACAGAGGAGGGTCTCTACCAGCACCTCTGGCGCAGGTACTTCGATTCAGCGTCAGTCCCCGGCAGGGAAAACGAGGAACTCCAGCGCCAGTACATGCCGAGAAGGTACTGGGATAACCTGGTAGAGGTGGATTAGGTACTTTCCGGGTGACCCTGCCGCCTAAATGGTTCTCCCCAACTCACCATGATGACATCCGTGTCGGTTTCCTCAAGCGTAAACTTGTACTCATCCAATTATTTCTAAAATTTTTTTCAAAAGTTAAACAACCAGCAGATTAGTGGCAAGAAGATGAATTCAGGGGAGCGGTGTATGCTGTTGAAGCTAAAGACTTTTTTGTCAACGTTCTTAACAAACCTAATTTATAGGTTAATATTTTAACAACATAGTCAAGCATGATTTTACTGGTAGGAGACTTTAACTGTGATAAATTACAGTATCGAAATAAGCCATCGTTCCAGCTGGTCACTGATCATTTTCGTATTTGCCTTTCTGGGTGAGGCGGTATTGCAGCTACGAGGGGCTTTACTTACTAACTTCCAGAACACCTTTGGGGTCTCAGAAAGCCTGCTCCGCCTGGTAGCACCTATGGGAACCCTTGGCTTTATCTTAACAGTTCCGGCAGCTCGTCTGGCCGCTGGCCATCTTCCGGTAAAGAATTTCCTGCTTGCCGGAGCCATAATAACTACTGTCGGGATTTTCTTAATGGGGCTCTACCCTGTTTATCCAGCACTTCTGTTGTTTCTGGTGCTCCGTGGTTTGGGGTCCGGTCTGTTTAGAGGGTTGGATCGTCCATTACTTAATCATCTCTATCTCGGACAGTTTGGACGGATATATACCCTCCATGCAGCAACTTGATCACTGGGAGCGGCTAGCGGCCTTCTGGTTGCCAACTTCATATTAAGCTTAACCGGTAACTAGAAAATCGTGTATCTGTTCTACAGTTCCCTGCTCGTCCCTCTCCTCTTTTACTTATTCACCAGGGAATTAGATACCTCGAAATTTGAAGAGACACAACTTTCCTGGAAAAGTTGAAACAGATCAGCCGCCGAACTCTGCAATTTTGGATTGCCGTTTTAAGTAGAATTACTAGCAGAAGACAGGTTCTGGACTTAGTCCAAATTAGACCGTAAAGTGGTACAGGATTTCCGGGGCAAATCCATTATTCCACTTCTTTCGTTCTATACATTTCTTTTAGTTTGCCCTTTTTGCTAGCTTCCGGTAACTTAATTAAAAGTTCCAAGAATTCTCAGAGGTGAATTATGTTTTCTAAGAAAGATACTGAAGGATATAGAGAAATAACGGACGGTATTAAGATGAAACCACTTGTTCACGGCTCAAAGAGCCTACTAACCGAAATAGTTTTTGAAAAAGACAGTTCTATTGAGACCCACAACCACCCTCATGAACAGACCGGATATCTCATATCTGGGAGTTTTAAATTAACAATAGAAGGTGAAAACTATCAGGTCGAACCCGGTGACAGCTGGTGTATTGAAGGTGGAACTGAACACAGCGCAAAATTTTATGAGGACTCAGTGGCAGTTGAGGTATTTTCTCCAGTTAGAGAAGAGTATCTAAATATGTAGGCTTTATAAGCTATATCCTGCTTGTAATACCTGATCTGAAGGTTATCTACGGGAGTGTATAAGGAGGGCTCCAACCATACTTGGTCTCCTTGGTCAAATAAATTTTAACCACCGGGATTATAGAATAAATGGAAAAACTAGCCAAATTGGGTGTGCGGGCGACCAAATATAATTTCCACTTTTTTTCTTTATTTTTTCTATCAGATAATCGGGTGGTTTGGAAGTCAAGTGAATCTCTGGTGACTACGAAGCTTTCACTGTCGTTTTAAGCGGGTTCTGTCCCTTTGGCCATAGTTAAGGGTCCGTTAGGATCCATCTCGATTAGCTAAGCAATTTCGGGGGAAATTGGCCGAAATTTGATAGATTCTCGTGGAAATGTTTTTAACGTAGGTGGCATTGAATGTTGAATAAACCCGGGAAACACAATAAAACATGGTTGATCTACATTTATCCGTACCTCAAAAGATCAGATTAAAGATAAATCCCAGAATCATAATTCCGAATCCGATTATTCCGCCGTAAGCAATGATCAAGTTCCTTTTCATTACCTGCTTCAACAGCACGAACTGAGGTACGGAAAGCGCCGCCACCGACATCATAAACGCGATGGAGGTCCCTACGGGCAACCCCTTTCCAATTAAACTCTCCGCCACGGGAATTACGCCCATGATGTTGGTATAAATCGGTATCCCCAGTGCCGTAGCTGCCGGAACTGCCAGCGCTCCCTGGAGGGTATTCTGGATAAACCCCTCGGGAAGGAACCCGTGAATTGCCGCACCGAGGCCGACACCGATTATTACGTAGGGGAAGATCCGGCCTACGATTTCCTTCGCGTCCTCGTATGCCTCACGGAGCCTTTGTCTGGCGGACTTGTCCGAAGCGTCATTACCTCCTTCTTCGTCGGCGGCGAAATCAAAGTCCACGACGTAGCGCTCGAACCCAAGTAACTTTAGGCCTGCACCGCCGACGATTCCCACGATCAACCCTCCCAGCACGTAGGCAAGGGTCAGGCTCCAGCCAAACGAGCCGAAAAGTACGAAGACCGCGGCGGTGTTGACCATAGGGGAGACGGTGAGAAAGGTTATCGTCATCCCGAACGGGACCCCTACACCGACGAAGCCCAGGAAAAGCGGGACGGTCGAACAGGAACAAAAGGGCGAGATTATTCCCAGCAATCCAGCCAAAACGTAGCCGACTATCGCCTTCTTACCTTTGAGGAAGTCCCTGATCTTCTCCGGCGGGAGGTAAGTCCTGAGGTAGCTAACCGCAAAGACTACTCCCAGCAGAATGACGGTAATCTTCAGGGTATCGTATATCCAGAATTCCAGGGCGGCCGCCAGTCTCCCCGTCAGCCCCGTAAGGCCTATCAGCTGTACTGCTATGTATTTAAACATGACTCTCTAGGAGAGCACTTCTTTGATCTCTTCGTCGGAGGGGACCGTTCCTTTGTACTTGACTTCACCGTCAGCTACAAGGGCGGGAGTGCTCATGACGCCGTAGCTGGCGAATTCCGATGGGTCCGTAACCTTAACGACTTCTATTTCGTCTTCCTTGCCCATTTCTTCGACGACACTCTGGACGTTCTGTTTCACCTGTTCGCAGGTAGCACAGCCTTCGCTTCCCAGTATCTCAACTTTCATTTGAGTTCACCTCTTGGTACCTTAATTGATTCGTTAGTTCCAGTAACTTCTCTACTTTCGCTTTTTCTCTGACTTCGCATTCGACCCTTTTGCCGGCATGTCTCGTTTCAATCAGCCCTACGGATTTAAGCTTCTCCAGATGACGATAAATCACGGACCGATCACGTTCTATCACGCCCTCGAGCTCGCAGTAGCAGATTGGTTCATCGAGGTCGAGCAAATGCCTGAGTAACTTCAACCTCTGCGGAGAACTTAGAGCTTTGAAAAATTCATGCATTGTTGCACATCCTTGCATCAATAATAAACCAACCCGACGAGATATTCAATGTTAACACGATCACAATTCCTGAGAAACTATCGCAAGAACATGAATTTCAGGGAGAACCTTCAATTGACGCCGGTCTAACCTGTCTCCGGACTGACTCTCGGAAAGTACTTCCGGGTTCTATTGGCGATAGAGACCAGGGTGAGCATTACCGGCACCTCGACCAGTACCCCGACGACGGTTGCCAGGGCGGCTCCGGAGGTTACTCCGAACACGGAAATTGCCACGGCCACGGCCAGTTCGAAGAAGTTGCTGGCCCCGATCATCGCTGCCGGAGCGGATACGGGGTGCTCGATATTCCACAGGTAGGCCCAACCGTAAGCTATCGAAAAGATTATAAAGGTGAACAAAACCAGCGGTATGGCGATAAGGACGATGTGAAACGGGTTGTTTATTATGACCTCCCCCTGAAACGAGAACAACAGGACCAGCGTCAGCAGAAGACCGGCCGTGGGGAAGATGTCTATTCGCTCCAGAAAGACGTTCTCGAACCAGTCCCTGCCGTATTTATTTATGAGATAAGTCCTGGAGAGGTAGCCGGCCGCTAGCGGTATCACCACGAAGAGCACCACGGATAGAATCAGGGTATCGTAAGGTACGTGAATTCCGCCTATGCCTAAAAGAAAGGAAACCAGGGGAACGTAAGCAAACAACAATATGATGTCGTTTGTCGCAACCTGGACCAGCGTGTAGGCGGAATCACCGTCCGAGAGGTAGCTCCAGACGAATACCATCGCGGTGCAGGGTGCGGAACCGAGCAGGACCGCCCCGGCTATGTACTGTGACTGAAGCGCGGGGGAAATAAAGGCGCTAAAGATCCTTGTCATGAACAGCCAGAATAAAAAGTACATTACGAACGGCTTGATTATCCAGTTGGAAGTCCAGGTAACGAGCAGGCCTTTGGGCTTTTTCCTCACGTCGAGGATGCTCTGGAAGTCTATTTCGACCATCATGGGGTAAATCATGAACCAGATAAGTATGGCGATCGGGATGTTGACCCGGGCGTACTGAATTTCCCCCAGGGTATTTGGTATCACTGGGATAAACTGCCCAACCCCTATCCCTGCCGCGATACACAATGCGACCCAGACCGATAGGTACCTCTCGAAAAAGGAAAGCGTTTTTTCCGGAAGTTCTTTGCGGTCTTCTCTTGCCGTTTCGTCGTTCACTTTTTGGTCACCTCTTGCGATTGTTTTCGGGTAATACGATCTCTTTAAAGGCTTGAATCGTCAGTTAATTCTTCGTTATCTCTTCCAGAAGGGAATCTACTCTGGACTCTATTTGGTCCCTGATTTTTCTTACCTTCTCTATGTCGGCCTCCGCCGGGTCGTCCAGGTCCCATTCGCGGTCGGTCCCTTCCCACGTTGCCGGACAGACTCCCTGGGCTGAACAACCCATCGTGAGCACGTAGTTACAGTCCATCAGCTCTTTCGGTTTTACCTTCCTGGGCTGGTTGTCGGAGAGGTCGTATCCCTTTTCCGACATTGCCTTTACTACTACCTGGTGAACTGAATCAGCCGGATCGGTGCCTCCGGAAATTACTCTTACCGGTAGGTTGCCTTCTTCGATTTTCTTCCTGGCGAAGCTTGCCGCCATCTGGCTCCTGCCGGCGTTCTGGACGCATATGAATGCCACACATTCTTGCTGTTCTGGCATATATCCTCCCATAACACTTGAGGTCAAACCCTACTCGTCGCTTTCGTCGTATCCAATCACGCACTTGCCGTCTTCTCTCAACTCGAGCCTCTCCTCTAGCTTTTCCATCTCCCGGGAGTAATCCTCACTATCCAGGTGTTCCAGAAGTCCTTCAATCAACCTCCTGACGTCCCGCGGAAGGTCGGGATTTATGGAGTAATATACCCAGGTGCCGTCCCGGTTTCCCCGGACCAGGTCCTTACCTCTTAGTTCCCGCAGGTGCTGGGAGACCTGATACTGGGGGACATTCAGGGCATCCACGAATTCGCAAACGCAGATGTTTTGGTCAAATTCTTCCAGCAGGACCAGTATCCTTAGCCTTTTTTCATGGGCAACCGTCTTTAGGATTTCTGCGAGCTTTTCGAGCTTCATGTCATCACCTGATAGCTATATGTACATAATTGCATACAACCTATTATGAATATTTTAGCCCGGTGTTTTGAAAATTCAAGCCCGAATACCGGTAATTTATCTATTGATTCTAATATTCGAATTCAATAATATTATTTTCAAAGAGAGAAGTTTGGTCTAAATCGTGGGAGGAAGGTATGGGGGAGAAGCAAGGTCCGGAACGGCTATTTGAATTAAGGGCGGAGATTGCCAAGGCCCTGTCTCACCCGATCCGGCTGAAAATGATCGATATTTTAGCCAAAGAGGGGGACAAATGCGTTCGAGAACTTACCGAATCCTTGGAGCTGAGCCAATCTTCTACCTCCAAACACTTAAAGACCTTAAAGAGTTCGGGAGTAGTTTCGTCTCGTAAAGAGGGAGTAAAAACCTATTATTCCCTTGCAACACCCTGTGTAAATAATTTCTTTAGGTGTATGGATAAGGTAATCAGGGAGAATTTACAAAACAGAGGAGCGGATCTGTTAAATCATGTCGGACGGACTGGAGGAGGGGAGGATGAAACCACTTAAGATAAGTAAGCTTAACGAGATGGCAGACGATATGGTAGAGGTCCTGGGGCTGGAACGTTCCCCGGTGGGAGTCAAGTTTATCGAAGATAAGGGCGAAGCTTGCACTGAAGAGCGGAACGTTTTTCACCAACACAGGTACTGTCAGGCAGTGATGAAAGCCGGTCGCGGGAAAGCTGGAGTAGTCGACGGGGGGAGCCTGGCCTGCCCGGCGGCTTCCGCGGCGTTTGGCTTCAGCAAGTTACCGCCCAAACTCAGAAGCGGGGAGGGGTTAACCGGCTTTGGAATCGTCTCGGACCCGGAGGTTGGGAAGACTATGTTTGACCGGATGCCCCGACTCGAGGAAGGCGAGGTAGAGCAATTAAGCCTTTCCCCTCTGGAGGGGAGGGAAGGACTCCTCGAACTACTGGAAGGGGCCGGTTATTCGGTTCCCGAAGGTTGAGTTCCCCTCAATTCGTTAACGGTAGTTTAAATAAGACCTCTTTAAAACGAGTTAGTTCCAATAAGCAAATTTCGAGGTCCGTCTGAAGGGGACTGATACTATCTCTCAAATCGGACAAGGTAACGCCAAGGAGGCTTTTATATGACCGCTAAAAGGACGTATTTCTTGACGGTTGCAATAACTCTAGCGATAATCGTTTTTCTTTCTTTCACCCTCGGGGCGGCGGAGGGGGAGACCGTTTTATACTTTTTCTGGAGCGAAGGTTGTCCTTATTGTCAAAAAGAGAAGCCGTTTCTCGAGGATTTACAGGAGGATTATCCTTCCCTGGAGGTCGTGGACAAGGAAGTCTCCTCCAGCGAGGAAAACGTGGAGCTCCTCATGGAGATGGGTCAAAAATACGGAAGGGAGATAAGGGGAGTACCCGCTACTTTCCTCGGAGAGGAGGTCTGGGTCGGATTCACGGAGAAGATCGGGGACCAAATAAAGGAAAAAGTAGAATACTGTACCGAAAACGACTGTGTAAACCCGCTGGTGAAGTTAAAGGGGGAGGAAGCAGTTTCGGAGACCCCGGCGACCAAAGAGGGAGAAACGATCGACGTTCCCTTCTTCGGAACGGTAGACCTATCTTCCACGCCCGCATTCCTGTCCACGGCGTTGATCGCCTTTGTCGACGGGTTTAACCCCTGCTCCCTGTGGGTGCTGACCTTCCTGCTCGGAATGTTGATTTACACTAAATCTCGGAAGAAGATCGTAATAGTTGGACTGACCTTCCTCGCCGTTACCGCCACGGCTTACGGACTCTTCATCTTAGGGCTATTTAGCGCCTTTCAGTACATCGGCCAGTTGCTCTGGATAAGGATACTAGTGGCGGTGATAGCTTTTTCCTTCGGGTTGGTCAATATAAAGGATTATTTCTGGTTCAAGGAGGGTATATCCTTCACCATTTCCGATGGCCTGAAACCAAAAATAGCGGACCGGTTCAGAAACCTGACGCAAAAAGGCCGGTCACTGCCGGCTTTAGTCGGCGCTACGTTCTTGATGGCCCTGGGGATTACGTTGGCCGAACTGCCGTGCACTGCCGGTTTCCCGGTAGTCTGGACCGGAATTTTAAACACTCAGGGAGTGTCGGGGGCGACGTTCGGGATCCTTTTCGCCATCTATATGGCCATTTACCTGCTGGACGAACTGTTGGTCTTCGGGACGGTCAGCATCACCCTGCAGTCCAGCAAGCTCCAGGAGGAACACGGCCGGGTGCTGAAGCTGATCGGAGGGGCTCTGATGCTCACCCTGGGGGTCAGCTTCCTCTTCGCACCGGAGTTGATGACCGACTTCAAAGGGTCGTTGATCGTCTTTGGCGCCGCGGTTCTCGTCTCTGTAACCCTTGTCCTACTTAGAAAGACAGTACTTCCCGCTATCGGCAGCTAGCGGAGAGGGGTAGTTTCGACGGTGGTGGGCCCGCCGGAACCAGTGCTAAGAAACGAGCGGGCCGATTCCCCGATTTTCTTGGGTTGTTACCTCACTCCCCAGTAATGACCAAAAACAAAAGCCCCCATAATTGAGAATTTGACCCGAACTGTCTTCAACCTACTCTTTAAGAGTTAATCCGAACATCCTCTGGTTACTTATCTGACCCGGATTCCGGGTACCGTAATTTTTGGTTCAACAAGGATTTCGTTAAAGCCCCCTTGAAACCTATGCCAATTTTTATGATATTTAAGTAGATAACGATAATATCTAAAGGGAGTGATTAACAATGTGTTGCGAAAGCGAAGTCAAGACGAGACGAGAAGGTTGTCACGGTCACGGGCCCAAAGGACACGGCCGATCAGGGAGAGGACATCACCATAGCGCTAGAGCTCACCATCATGGTGGCCGACATCCGGGAGGGCACCCAAGTTCGGGAAGAGCAGGTAGGTGTTGCTGCAGCGAAGAAAGTCCGGCCTCCTGGAGACGGTTCGAATCAAGCGAGGAAAGGAAAGAAAAACTGAAACGTTACATAGAGGAGCTCGAGCACGAGCTGCAGGGCGCGAAGGAAAGGCTGGAGGAACTTTAATTTAAGGGAACTTACCTCCCCGCCAGCTAGGCGGGGATTCTTATTCAAGCTGTAGATTAGATTTGTTGGAACTACCAAGAAATCGTTATTCTAATTACGAGAATTAACCGTAAAAAGGAGAAGAAACAAATGTGTAGAGACCACAAACACTGTGGCGGCAAAGGAGAACGAAGAAAGAGGCTGGAAAAACTGAAAGGTCTTGCCAAAGCACTCCACGGACCCCCCAGGTGGGAGATAATCGAGATAATTGGCGAGGAAGAGCTGACCACGGGAGAAATTCGGGAAGGGATGGAAGAGAGAGGTTACGAGCTCTCCCAGCCGGGACTCTACTACCACCTCTCGGAGTTGAAGGATGCGGGTATCATAGAGGTTTCAGGTTATCTCGAAGAGGGAATGGGAGCACCGGAAAAGAAGTGGGTTCTGAAGAAAAGAAAAATCGAGATCGACCTTCTTGGGGAGGATGAGGCGTGAGCTCGACGGCAGCCATCGTAAACGGACTGGCGGTCCTCGGGCTCGTAGTTTCCTTTTTTAAAGGGAAGGGTAAGACCGTCCAGGCGTTAAAGGTAGCAGGCAAGTCCTTCTTCAAGATCCTCCCCATGGTATTGATCATAGTGGTTCTCGTGGGGCTACTTTTGGGCTTTGTTCCCCCGAGCCAGATCGAGAAGTTGTTCGGAGCTCAATCCGGGCTGCTTGGAGTGCTGACTATCGGGGCTGCGGGAGCAATTTTGCACATTCCCTCTTTGATTGCCTTTCCCCTTGCCGGCTCCTTACGGGAAAGCGGGGCCTCGGTTGCCGCCACTGCGGCCTTCATCACCACGCTGACAATGATCGGAACCGTCTATCTCCCGGTGGAGATAAAGATACTGGGGAAGAAGTTCGCCCTGCTTAGAAACGGACTAAGTTTCCTCGCGGCGCTGGCGATTTCTTTACTGATGGGGCTGATACTATGAGCTCCGTAGAAAACGACAACCAAAAAGGCAAGGGCGAAAAAGAGAAAGCAGGAGGTAAGAAGGACCTAATCCGGGACTGGGTAATTCTTGCCCTCTCGGTAATAGGTGCCGTCGTTCTTTTGTCCTTCTTTCCCGCTAAAGTTGATCCAACCATCACCACCTCTAAAAACTATCTTGTGGAGATGGCCTGGATACTGCCCGCGGTGATGATACTGATGGGGCTGTTCAAGGTCTGGGTCTCCAAAGAGATGGTGATCAAGTACTTAGGTAAGGCCTCCGGACTGAAGGGAATCCTGATAGCGGCCCTTCTGGGTGCGACCCCTACCGGACCGCTGTACGTCGCCTTTCCGCTGGCTGCGGCGATGATCGACAAAGGCGCCCGGATATTAAATATAGTTGTCTTCCTGTCCGCTTGGGCCTGCATCAAGATCCCCCAGGAGATGATCGAAATCCAGTTTCTGGGACTTAAGTTCATGGCAACAAGGCTGGTCCTGACCGTCCTGCTGGTATCGGTTATGGGTCTTGTTATAGAGAAGATAATAGAGAACACGGGCTCTATTAGCCCGGAACTGGAATGAGGAATTAATCTCTCACGATTTTAACTCAATTAATTAGACAAAGAGGTGTAAAAAAATGGAAGTCACGGATCTAAAGAAGTTGTCGCCGAAGAAAGGAGCGGAGGTCTTCTACGAGGCCGAGGAGTTTTCCGAGAGGTTGATCGAATTGCCGCCCGGAGGAGAGATGCCTTCCTGTGAGGAGGATAACTACGTCTCCTTTTACGTTATCTCCGGAAAAGCGGTGGTGTCAGTCGACGACGAAGAGACCGACCTCCAGGAAGGCGAGTGTCTGACGACGGAGCCGGCGACCATGGGGATGGAGACCGAGGAGGGAGTGAGGATACTGGGGATTCAGGTGGAAAAGGGATGATCGGAGACGGAGAAGACTCCTAGAAAATGACGCTTCGAGAGGGTTGCTTGTACATTTAACCTTGTTCTAGGATTATGGAGGAAAATGAATAAGAGTAAGCTAAATTTCGTAAAAGGACATATGGGTGGAAACCAAATCATACTGACGCTAAAAGAGGACTACCCGGGGGAAAATTATCTGGAAACTGCCCTACCTCTCCTGAAACCTCCACACATACAGGGTGATCAGCTAGGAATATTGACGGTCCAGCCGGACGGAGAAGCCGAAATGAAGGTTAAAATTGTCGATAGCTCCAATGACGACTATCTGGAAATGTGTGGGGGGTTGGCTCAGGTACTGGGCAAGGCCATAGTTGAGGTGGATTTGGTTTCAAAATTTCGGCCCGATCTAGATAGCACTCCTCTGGATATAACTCTGGAAACGGATATCGGCCCGGTACCTTTACGTATAAACCATGGAAAAGGGCAAGTTCAGGAAGTCTTCACGGGAATGAAAGCTTTTGTAGATCGGTGTTACGAAAAAGGGGTAAGTAAAATCCAGCTCGATGAAGTACCGGCGACGAAAGTTGGTGACTTCCTGGTAGTTGAGGGAAATAAAATAGAGGAGGCTTTCCCTGGGGTAAATCTGGAAAATATTGACGACGGAGCAGTAGAAGTACTAAAGGAAATTCAAAAAGATTTCGATAGGAAAGATTTTATGGCGAAGAAGAACGCCGATTTTGCTATCTACGATCTAGATTCTAACTCACACGCCGGGAGACTAATATTCCCACATAGAGTAACTTCCGGTCACATTGAACCAGCCTGTGGCACCGGTACCGTGGCCGTAGGGATAGCAATGGCAGAGCGACGACAACTATCAGAAGATGGTGAGAGGGAACTCGATTTTGAATCCGGGGGAAGCCCAACTGCTATAGGAGGACCGGACTTAACGACCATTCAACTGGTACTGAAAAAGAACCGAATAGAAGATATCTATCTTCGCCATTCCCTGGTCGAAATTCTTGCCACCGGGCAAGCCCGGGTAAAGCCCTAACTTACTAAACCCACTTTAGTGACCTGTCGCGATAACCTGGAGTACTTTCTTCAAGTCCTTCCTGAACTTTGAAGGCTGTAAATATTCCAGGTGTGGAGAAATATCTCGCGGATCATGAACAAAGTTACTGTTATCGTTGCTGAATGTTTTGAAAGTTCAGAACTTATCGGGTAGTATATTTTTAATGTAAATTGACAGAGATGTAGAAGCTCGTATAAATCTCAGAATCTGGCTGGGATGTTTCTACCGTGCGGCCGTAACCGCATTATGCTACGAGTGGAAGTGGGACTACCGTCTTTAATTTTACCTAGAAAGGCGGAAGCGTCCTTTTACACACCGAAGGGTCAAACCTGACTGCAGGCAAAACCCAGACGGATAGGTTTCACTCATCCCAGCAAAGGGGTAAGTAAGTGAAACCGATCGAACTGGGTATCTTCTATTTTAGCTTACGACTGCCGAATGTAATAATCGTTATCGGCAGTTTGCCCAACACAATTAAGAATCCATACCCCTTTCCAGCATCATTAGCAAACCAGCCAGATCGCCATTTTGTCAACAGTACGTTGGCGGATCATGGAGCCGGTCCGTGATAGCGGAGATGGGCTCCTCAATCTCAAACCTCTAAAGGGGGAACTGTATGCAGAAAAAAGTTCTAGTAGCAGCATTGGTGTTGATCCTTGGTCTAACTTTTGTAGGAGTGGCGGAGGATAAAATCGTAATCCATCATACTGGCGCCTTTAGCGGCGAAGTAGCCCAGCTTAACGAATTACTGATGGAAGAATACGGGTCTCCATCCACCATCCACGGAAAAATGGGAAGGGTCTACAATATCTGGGAAACCGGTAATAGGACTCGTCTCGTTTCCAGTACTACCAAAGTGAGTATGCCCAATGCGGTGTTAAGCCCGGCCCTTATTTTCGAAACCCTGCCGGAAAAATATGAGCCGGACCTTGCAACTCACGGCGGTATATGCGGGGCGGTTCTTCAGGAGAGTAAAATAATGGACGTCTACGCACCCTATGCCGTTGCGTTTTCTGGACAGGGATTATACGGTCCGGAAGGTTTCAAGCCCGGAACTACCTCAACCTGGGACCCAGCCAGTGACGATTTTGTCGAGCCAGTTTGGCTCCGGACTGATCCCGTTCTCACAGAACTGCTGGCAGACGGCTTTAAAAGCGCAAAAAACGATTCCGGATTTAAGAACCTCTGGGAAGAAAGCACTTTGCCCTACGAACCGACACTACACAGGGGCGTCGTCCAGGTATCGAGCTCTTATTTTGTAGCCAACGACGAGCTTAATGCCCGATGGGCGGAACTATTCAGGATCGATCCCGAGTTAGACAAGGACAAATATAACGTCCGGGGTGATTGGTCGGTGAAGGACAAGATCTGGGGCACTTATGACGGTGAGGTCCACGAGGTAGGAGGTCTGGACATGGAAACCGCCGCGGTAGTGTGGACTTTCAAACAAAATGAAGTTCCAGTGGCCGTGCTCAGGTACCCTTCCGACAAGGCCCGATCGGAGGCAGAAGTTCAAATAGAGGAATTTGGTCAGACCGCTGCTGCTGTAGGTGGGTATTCGTTCTTTTACGGACTTCGAAACATAATTGAGTCCGTGGAAGAGGGTGAATTGACAGTAAAAGACGGCAAAGCGGTAATTGAAGAGGAGACAGGTTAGTTTGGTGGTAGTTTAAGCTGCTGTAATTAGAGGGGCTGGTAGTCCCGGCCCCTCTATCCCTTTTGGTTTTACTCTAGTTAAAATAAAAGGATTCCCAGAACTCCGGAGAGGAAGATGGCTGCGATTGGATGTTGGTTAAAAATATCCAGGAAGACAAATATTAGAATAGCGATAATAGCGTTTTTAGCGATGACGACCTTCGAATAACCGACGAAAGCCGTTATACCGATGGATATTTCTGCCGTGGCTATTAGGCCAATTACGGCGGGACGAAGTCCTTTAAGGAGTCCTCGGATATACTTTGATTTCTTGAACTCCTTAAAATATTTTGCCAGGGTAATGCTGATTATCGACGGCAGCAGCAGGACTCCGACCGTTGCGGTCAAAGCCCCTAAAAATTTCTCCAGGTTAAATCCCACGAAAGTAGCGCTGTTAACGGCTATCGGGCCGGGGCTCATTTGAGCGATGGCGATAATATCGACGAACTCCTCGTACGCCATCCACTCGTTTCTAACGATCAACAGCTGCTCTATGAAAGGGATTGCCGCGTAGCCACCACCAAAGCTGAAAATCCCCACCTGAAGGAAGACAATTAGTAGTCTAAACACGTTTTATCACTTTTTTTCCTCCATCGGCTGAAACACGAGGTAACCCAGAGCAGCCGATAGTAATATCGCGAATCCAGGATGAATTCCAAAAACGCTTATCGCTACTATTATGCCGGCCACGAGGACGACCTTTAAAAGGTTCCAGTGGACCTTCTGAGCCAGGCGTTTTAGGGCCAGCATGATCAATACGAGAACAGCGATCCGGATACCTCTAAAAGCTTGCTGGGCGACCGGGTATTCCAGGAACCTTACGAAAAAAGAAGCGATTAGCAATATTACTGAAAATGGTGGTATAACAACGGCAATTGCGCTCGTCAAAGCCCCGGGAATCCCATTTATGTGGTATCCGATAAATATTGACATATTCACGGCAAGAGACCCCGGAAGGCTTTGAGTGAAAGCGACAATATCGAAAAACTCGTCCTCTTTGAGCATGGAGTTCTTCTTTATTATCTCTTCTTCGATGAGCGGGATCATAGCAAACCCGCCGCCAAAGGTAAAGAGTCCCAGTCTGAAGAAAATACGGAACAGTTTAACCAGGATTTTCAAAATTTACCCTCCCCTTCGTCGAGCGGCCAAGCACTGTTGAGAGTAATTTTTAATATATTTCCGGATTTCTCCCTGGTAGCAGAATTTACTTTTCCCTTGCTGGACGGCATCCTCGGTTTGTTTCCCCGCGAAACGGCATTATTGAATACTCCGATAGTGGAAGGTAGTTTATTCGGTGAAGGAAATCCGGACCGAACACCTGATTGACCGCTGTCAAAAAAAGAGAGTTTAAGGGGGGTTGAGAAGGATATCATGAAATATAATCTGCTGGCTTCTGGTTGGGCCGATTACTTGATTGACTGTAAAAGAAATGAGCAAAGGAGTTAAATAATTTTCCCCACCCGGGATAGGTGGTTAATTTTAGAGGGCTAGAGTTAGCCGAAAACCAGTTAATATCCGGTGGTTCGCCTTCGTCCTCAAGTTCATTATTTGATGAGTCCGATTCGCCTTTACCTTCTTCCTCGTTTGTCACTACGTAACTTCACCGCCAGATAACGTTCTTAGTCAAGTATTATACTCACCTGTCCGCCCTTATCAATCCCCATTTGTAAAAAAGCTTAATTTGCTTTCATTGACCATGTTTACTAGCCTTTTTACAGTGGCTATTTGAGTTTCATGGAAGGTGGGGAGCCCAGAGTATGAATACAGTTTGTGTTTATAAGGATCCGATGATGTACGGGGCGCACGGGATTGCCTCCGCTGTCAACCACCAGCGGAAGGCACTACAGCTACATGGGGTGCAAGTAAAGGATAAACCCCGAGAGCCTTACGACATAATCCATATAAATTGGCCCGGGCCGATTTCCTATCTCAGGCTTAAACAAGCACAGAGGCGTGGCAAGCCCGGAATTGTGTTTGTTCACGCCGGGCGAGAGATAGAAAAAGGGTTTACTCTTTCCCAGTATATCAGTAAACCTCTGGTGAACAAGCTATGGCTTTCCCGGATTTACAGCTCTGCTGACATAGTTATTGCTCCGACTGAATACGCGAAGGCGAAGATGTCGAATTTTGGCGTCGGTCCTGATAAGATACGGGTGGTCAGTAACGGAGTTGACTTCTCGAGGATCGAATACTCTCAGCAGGAACGGCGACGGTTCAGGGAACGCTACGACATGAACCGCCCTACAGTAATCACGATTGGACAGGTTAAGCCAAGAAAAGACGTCACCACTTTTGTAGAAGTGGCCAGAGAACTTCCCCAGTACCAATTCTTCTGGTTCGGTCAGAAGATAGACTGGTCTTCCCTGTTCGGAGATAGTACGGACGACGTGATATACAACTCTCCTGACAACGTTAGATTTACGGGTTACGTAGAGGATATTGATGCGGCGCTCTCTTCCGGTGATCTCTTCTTTTTTCCTTCCAAGGAAGAAAACGAAGCGATAGTCCTACTGGAGGCAGCCGGGCACGGTCTGCCGATAGTAACGAGGAATCTTCCCGCCTACAAAGACCTGTTAGTCGACGGTCAGAGTTGCTTAAAGGGTAATAACACGGATGAGTTTGTCGAGCTAATAAAAAAGGCTATGGAAGAGAACGAAGTAAGGGGAAAGCTTACCGAGAACGCGAAAGAAGCAGCGGAAGAATACAGCCTGGAAAACGTCGGCAAGAAGTATCTAGAAGTCTATAAGGAATTTTCAGAGCAGCAACGATCCGAGGATACATTATTAAAGAGGTAGCTGGTTAAGGCAGGATCCCGCAGAGCCTGGGTTCGTCCGGGCTTGAAAATATGTTCTAGTCTCAACAGAATTAACGGTCACAGATTCGAGGGGGAATGATGAAGAACGACGTACCGGTCAAATTCTTCGATATCAGCAAGAGGTTTGGTGATACCCTTGCCGTCGATTCGGCCGATTTCTCGATTCACAAAGGAGAGTTTTTTGGCCTTCTGGGTCCCAACGGGGCGGGCAAGACAACCCTTATCAAGTTGTTGATCGGACTGGCAAACCCCACCGAAGGTACCGCGGAGGTTTTCGGGTACGACATCAACGAGGATTACCGCCAGGTACATAGTTACGTAGGCTTTGCTCCCGCGGAAGCGAACCTGGATAGGGAGTTCAACATATTTGACAACTTGAGATTCCACGCCGGGTACAACGGAGTGTCACCCCGAGAACAGTTGGAGAGGGCCGAGCAGCAGCTGAAAAAGTTCGATCTTTGGGAAAAACGAAATGACAAGCCGTACGAACTCTCGACGGGTATGCGCAAGAAGCTCCTTTTTGCCAGGTCGATGATCATAGACCCGAAGATAGTAATTCTGGACGAACCTACGGCAGGACTGGATCTGGAGACCAAGGAGGCCGTTCAAAACAACATAAAGAAGATCACGGAAGAAGGCGTGACCATATTGTTCACCACCCACCAGATAGACGAGGCCGAACGGCTTTGTGATAGGGTTGCCATTATGAACGAGGGAAAGGTGATCGAAATCGGCCCGCCGGAAGAGCTGCTGGAAAGTGGTCAGGGCGATCTTGTTAGGATAACGCTGGCGGAGGAGATCGATTCCCTGCCGGGGAAGCTTACCCGAGACGGCCTTCGGGTTGAACTTGTCAGTGAAAAGAAAGAAGTCAGGGCAACCGTAGCCGATGGTTCCGAAGCGGCAGCTGATATAATGAGGGCTCTGCACGGGGCTGGTATAGCAACGAAGGCGGTACACGTCGAGAAAGCGAGTCTTGAAGATCTCTTCCTTCAACTAACCTCGAAGGACGATAAAACGGTCTCAAAGGAAAATCGGGTAGGTGGAAGATAGATATGTTTTTGACCCTGCTAAAACGGGAAGTCTTTCGTTACGTGAAAAACCCTTCCGTCACAATTGGGACACCGATTCTGAGCCAGATACTCTACATTATTGTTTTCGGCCTCGTGCTGGGACCGCGGATTGGGTCGGTTGCCAACCACTCTTATATATCGTTCATGCTGCCCGGTCTCGTGATGATGGCCCTGATTACCAACTCCTTTATGAATCCCGGCTGGAGCCTTTACATGGCCCGGCACTTCGACTGGATAGATCCGATCCTATCCAGTCCGATGAGTTCTACCCAGATGGTCTCGGCCTATATTCTTGCCGGGGTCCTGCGGGGTCTGCTTGTAGGCACTGTCCTCATTATCGTCGCGTTGATCCTGCCGGGTGTGGTTGCGGTTACGCACCTGCCGTTTGTACTTATCTATCTCGTGGTGGTTGCCTTCCTGGGTGCCAGTCTTGGTACGATAGTCGGGCTCTGGGCCGACAAGTTCGATCACATAGTGCTCGCCCAGACTTTCGCCCTCTTCCCACTGGTATTCCTCGGTGGTGTATTTTATTCGCTAGAGATGATCGAGGATATTTACATTTTGAGTATCCTGGTTAAATTCAACCCGGTAACGCACATGATAAATGGGCTCCGGTACGGGATGATCGGTGTCGCTGAACTCTACATTCCGTTTGGATTGACGGGATTGGTCCTACTGTCCTCTGCCCTGTTTCTGGTTTGTGTTTGGCTATTCCGCCGGGGCTATAATCTCCGGATTTAGATCCGTTAACAGGAAGTATCTCTATAGACACATCTGCTAAGTTCTCATTAACTCAAATCTTTCACCATCGACTGAAAGCGAAACTCAATTTATGAATATTGACTTTCTTTTTTCACGTGCTCGCTGCCCCTTACCTGGCAACTGATTTAGCTTTTATGATTTACCAGAAGAGGTAATCCGGCAGCCAGGTAAGGGGCAGCGAGCAATTATTTGGAAAAGATAGCTAAATCCGCCGTTGGTGAAAGATCTGAATTTTTATTTCCCGTTGGGTTGACCGAGCTATTCTACCTTGGTTCCATAAACTTTGATCTCTCGTGCACCCGTGTTTCCCCCGGTAGATTCCACAACCTCGAACCTTACTTGGTCGGCGGAGGTTGGGGTAACTGAATAATCGTGGAGTTCGGTAGCCGAGGGTATTAGAAATTCACCGATGATCTTTCCTTTACCAGTGGTTACGCGGATCTTCGATATCTGGCCCGTACTGCCCATGGTTCGAGTCCAGAACCCGATCGCGGTTATATTTATCCTTTCGGGAAGTTCTATCTCGATCCAGGCGTCATTACCTTCACTCTGGGATGACCACTCGGTGCCGGGATCACCGTCAATAGCGTTCTTCGCGCCGAACGTACCGTCAGGATTGTTACCCCAGTTGCTGCTTACCGCCTTTACAGAAGCCCCGCTGTCGAGGCTAGCCCAGTTTGTTCCATAGTCGGTTTGCCCCTTTTGTTCTAATGTGGAAAAAGTTTCGGTGTTTGAACGATAAAGGTTGCCCCGGTTATCAATAAGTATCGTTTCTGTAAAGTATTCTCTTGCTGGTTCAAGTCCCAGTACGTTTATTTCGTGACCCCTGAAAGGGTTGGTATTTGGCCTCCGGATCAATCTTCCAAACTGCTTCGTTTCTCCAAGTGCTGTCGAAGCGAGAGTATCTGTTTTACTGGTGAACGATATCTTGAGGTTGCTGGAACCAATATCGGTTACTTCCGGCTGTGACAAGAACCCTTTTTCTCCTGCCTCAGGGTTCATCACCCGAGCCTTTCCGCTTGAATCTTCCACCAGGTTTTCTCCTTCAGTCGGAGTTTTGGTGGAAATCCTATAAACCCTGGATCTAAAAATTTTGTGGTCTCTGGTAAATGCCGTTAGAACTACTCGGTACTGCTGACCGGCTTTCATCTCAAGCCTTATATCGTGATCCTGAGCCGGGGAGATCATATTCATAGCGGTCAAATTGTCGTAGTTTTCCCCGTAGAGGCCAAAATTTACGGCGCAAAGTACGGGAATTGGGGTATCCAGCTTTAAAACAAAGTTTTCCTCTTCGTAATTTACTCTAACGTCAGAATTTTCGAAAAACCTTTCCGCGGGGTTTTCCCCCTGAGCGGTTGAGGTCATGGTTAACAAAAAAACCAGCGAGATGATCAGTAGGATTTGCCTGGAATAAATATTGGACCTGTAACTGGATTTCATTTGTAACACCTCCATTATGTCTGGCTCGCTCGACTGGTTAATTGTAAGGAAATTGATCCAGCATATCTTATTCGTTCGAAAGTTAAGCCTTAAATTTCTCAAACCGAACTAATCGTGCCTCCCGACATAATTCAACGCTTATCGTTACAAATAAAAGATTTAAGACCGATTCATCGTAGAAATTTTCTAATCAACCGAGTTTTTAACCTTTTGTATTTAAGACTAAAACGATACGGAATAGTAGATGAGGTAAGATCCGGCGGCTATGATTATCGCCCCGCCGATTTTTCCCATATAGGGTAGCAGCTTGTTTAGCCATCTGTTCAACCCTTCCCGAAGGAACCTGGTGGCGATGGAGATGGCCGTGACGACAAGCCCCATGCCGGCGACGTAGGATAAGAAAATGAGGACGGAGAAGAAATAACTTCCCGATATTAGCGTTTGAGAAATGACCATCAGAAATATCGGAAGAGTGCACCCCAGCGAGGCCAGAGCGTAACCCAGACCGTAGTAATAAAACGGTTTCAGACAGCCCTGCTCGCCTTTGCGTTCGAGGTGCGAAGATATCCCGGCGAGATTTAAGTGGAGCCATCCCTGGCCGGTAAAGGTAGTTACTCCCAGGACGATTAAACCGATACCCACCGCGAGAGAAAACCACGGTGAAACGGTCAGGATAACCGAGCGACCGAGAAAGGAAAATAACAGGCCAAAGATACCAAATATGGAGAAGAATCCCGCAGTCATGGTTAAACCCGCCGCCAGGCCGCCGAGCGTCTTCTGCCGCTGTACTACGCAATTGCCGGCGTCCTTTTCCCTGGTGAGAAAGTAAGAAATATACGATGGCAGTATCGCAACTCCGCACGGATTCAGAGCGGCTGCTATCCCCGCGGAAAAGGCAAAACTCAGCTGTAACGGATTCACGGACGGTCACCTCTGAACGCGTTAATCGGTAAGAATTCGCTGACTGCGGCGACTAGTCTGTTTTATCTTAATCGCGCTCCGTTGCATTTTCCAGATTTTACCAATATTATCATTTTTGAAGACAAATTAAAGAGAAGGGATAAAATGAGAAAATTTTCCAATCTTTCGGCAATAGCTATATTAGTTTTTTCTATCTTTCTCGTGTCTTTAGTCCCGGGGCCGATCGTTTTTGGGGAGTCACATGGTGATCCCGACGTAATTCTGGTCCCGGTGAACTACGGATCCTCCGACCAGGTGGTAACTCTGCTTAACAAGTCCGGGGAAGAACTTGACCTATCCGGATTCAGGATAAGGGCCGGTTCGGGAAATGCCTTCGAGTTTCCGTCGGACGAACGGACGGTCCTGAAACCCTTCGGTATTATAAGAGTCCATAGCGGTCCCGATGCAGAGGAAGAGTATTCCGGGGAGAAGGACTTTTACTGGACGAGCGAAAGTATCTGGGATGAGACCAATAACCCCCGGCTGATAGACCCGGAGGGAAAAGTGATATCGGAACTTGACCTTTCGACCACCGGGGAGGTGGACCTACTGGCAGGGTGTTTGACAAGGAACCAGGTCAAGATGTACGGTCTCGTTACCTGCCCCCATTGCCAGTCTCAGAAAGACGAGTTTGGTAATTCCGTCAGGTACGTAAACTACGTCGAGTGTAGCGAAAATCGGAGAACCTGTATAGACGCAGGAATAAGGAGCGTACCTGCGTGGGTCTTCGAGAACTCGAACAGGCATAAAGTAGGCTTGAAATCATTGGAGAGGCTTTCCTCCCTTGCGGGATGTAGCTATAGCGAGTAAGTTGTTTAACGGTTAGCGGGAATTCTCGTGTTTTATTGAGCATTTGTTGGCGTTGGTTCGTTAAAGGACATACATATACTCGGGGCTCAGGTAAAAGTCGAGAATTTAGTTGGCCGAGTTGAGACTGCGGGGATCTTTTGCGAACTGCTGATATAATATACCGAATCTTTTCTCGTAGAATTAGAGTTGGTTTTGATGAACCCTGAAAGGCTGGGAAACAAGTTACGATCAGTGAGAAACTCCAGGGGCCTGACTCTGGAGGAAGTAGCTAAAAAACTTGACGTGACTCCTTCCTACCTGTCGGAAATTGAACGTGGAAAGAAAATCCCTTCCTTAAGGGCGCTGTGTAATCTTTCTATCTACCTCGACCTACCGAGGAACTTACTTCGTGAAGTACTTGAGGAGCCGGAGGAGGAGACTCAGTCCTTTGGGGAAATGCTTGAAAGCCGGAGAGAAGAGATGGGTTTGACCAGAGAAAAACTTTCCCGGGCAATTGGCTGGCCAAGAAAAAACCTGGAGGCTGTAGAGTATGGCAGCTCGGACGTACCGGAGGAATTTCTTCGGGATCTGGCGGAAATTCTCCAGTTTCCCAGTGTATTCTTCGAGTATTCAGCACCGGAGGCTATCGGGGTGAAGGTTAAGTTTTTCAGGCAGGAAAAAGATCTTACCCAAATGGAACTTGCCGAAATGTCGGGCCTATCGACCTCGCTCGTCAGTAAGATAGAAAGAGGGGAAGTACAGCCTTCGTTGCCGACTCTGGCGAAAATTTCCAGAGCACTGGGAGTCTCGCCCTGTTGCTTTGTCTTTCAGCTGAATCAGGAAACACCGGGCTCAGAGGAGTCTGAGAGTAGAAGCCTGGAGTATTCGACTTCCTCGAAAAAATCCAAACTGGGGGAGATAATCGCTTCTCTCTCTCAGCTGGACGAAGAAGAACTCGACGAACTGCACGAGTATCTCACCAAATTAAAAGACTAAAGCCATCCTGGCTGGATATTAACTGAAACTCAGTTCTTTCACCGACGACGGGTTTATCCCTCTGGGCCGAATAACTGCTCTCCCCCCC
>JAGXKX010000084.1 GCA_018335015.1 Candidatus Bipolaricaulota bacterium | reverse complement strand
CAGCCCAGCTTTTTCCTTCAGCCTTCGGGAAAGCGTGGTAAATCGCCGGGACTCCCGGTCGTTGTTTACGGCCATACCCAGAGCCTTTTTACTACCCACCAGGACAACTAGTTCTCGGGATCTCGTCACAGCAGTGTAGAGAAGGTTCCTTTTCAACATAACGTAATGCTGGTTTAGTAACGGGATAATAACCGCGTCGTATTCGCTGCCCTGACTCTTATGAATCGTTATTGCGTAAGCCAGTTCGAGTGCACTAATTTCGTTTTTCTCGTAAGATATTACCCCGTAATCGGGGAAATCCACTTCGACTCGACTGTCCGATCTGTCCGCCCCGACTATTCTTCCAATATCTCCGTTAAATACTTCTTTCTCGTAATTGTTTTTCGTCTGCATCACTTTGTCGCCAACCCTGAAATCATCTTCTGGTCCGAAACCAAGCTCTTCTTCGGGATTCAACTCATTCTGAAGGGCTGTATTTAGCTGATCCACACCACAGTCTCCTTTATACATAGGCGCCAGCACTTGGACGTCCTTAATTGGATCCATGTCCCATTCGTTAGGGATTTCTTCGGAAACAAGTTCAATTATCTCGTCAGAAGCCCTTCCCGGAACCTTCTCCTCGATGAAGAAAAAATCGGTGTTGTTCTCGTTAATTCTGGGAAACTCTCCTTTATTGATCCGGTGGGCGTTTGTTACGATATCGCTCCGCCCGGACTGGCGGTATATTTGGTCTAGCTGTACCACACTAACCGCCCCGGCCTCTATAATATCTCCCATAACGTCCCCCGGGCCAACCGAGGGTAGCTGGTCCGCGTCCCCAACCAGGACGAGGTTCGTCCCTTCAGGAGTGGCCTGAAGTAAATGGTCGATAAGCCTAAGATCTACCATGCTGAGCTCGTCAACTATTATTGCGTCCGCGGATAATTTATTCTCACTGTCGTGTTCGAACTCGTCCGGGGGTTTGAATCCAAGAGTTCTATGGATCGTTTTTGCCTCTCTTCCCGTCGTTTCCTCCAGTCTCTTCGCAGCGCGCCCGGTCGGAGCTGCCAGGATTACCTCCCACCCCAGATCCTCCATCAAAGCTATAATACCCGTGACGATTGTGGTTTTGCCGGTGCCGGGACCGCCGGTAACTACGGTCACCTTTTCCTGAAGGGCTGCCTGTATCGCTTCTCGCTGCTCCGGGTTATAATCTATTCCGCTTGTTATTTGATAGCCGTCTATAAGCTCGTTTATCCTGCCCTCGTCGGAGATCCTCGCGCCATCACCGTACCCCTCAAGAGCAACCAACTTCTCGGCCACTTCTTCCTCCATAAAGTACAGAGCCGGGAGATAAATTCGACTCGTGTCCTTCTTCCCGTCGCTTGATTCTTCTATCACCGACCCGGTTGACGTCATGTTTTCTATTTTATCTCTTATCAGATCCGGAGGTATCTCCAGCAACTCACGGGACTTTTTGAACAATTTCTTCTTCGGTAAGTAAATGTGTCCGTCATTTGAGGCCCGTTCAAGAGTATAAATTAGCCCCGCCTTGATACGTTTGGAGTCCTCGGGTTTCATGCCGACCTTTCTGGCAATCCTGTCAGCGACCTTGAACCCGATACCATCTATCTCCCTCGTCAACCGATAAGGGTCCTTCTCGACAACCGTGGAAGCCTGAGATCCGTACTTCTCGTAGATCTTGAGCCCGTAGGCTGTGCTGATGTCATGCCTTTTCAGCGAGACCATGACGTCCTTAACTTGCCGTTGTTTCTTCCAGCTCTCCCTTACCTTCTCCAGTTTTTTCTCACCTATGCCATTGATTTCCAGCAGGTCTTCCGGGCGCTCCTCTATAACGTCCAGCGTATCCTCCCCGAACCGCTCCACAATCTTTTCCGCGTACTTATCACCTATCCCCTTGATCAATCCCGAAGCCAGGTAGCGCTTTACCCCTTTTTCGGTCGAGGGAGGATCGATTTTGCACTTTTCTATTTGAAACTGACGGCCGTATCTCTCGTGCCGCGTCCATTCTCCTTCCAGCACGAGGTCCTGCCCCTCGTACACCTCGGGCGTCTTTCCTACGGCCGTGACCCCGTCTTCCTTATGCCCCCTGGATCCTCTAATTACCCTGAACCCGTTTTCCTGGTTCTGGTAAACTACACTCTCGACCGTAACTTCGATCTTCTCGTCTCCCACGAAACTTAATCCTCCTTGCCAGTCTAGGTAGGTTGATCTCGTTTTTCAGCTCTAACATAATTAGCTAAAGAAAAAGGCTGAAACTAAACCGGTGGTTTAATCTTAATAGGGTTGGAGCGGTAAGAAAAGAGGTTCCGGCCCAAATTAGAGGTTTTTTAAATATATGATAAAAATCGGAACGAGTGGCTACTCCTACGAAGACTGGGAAGGAATATTCTACCCTCAACACCTGAGCAAGAAAAACTACCTGGCTCACTACGCAAAGTTCTTCGATATTACCGAAATCAACTCTACCTATTATCGCCTGCCTTCTCCGGGCATGTTTCGAAACACTCTGAAGAAGGTCTCAGATGACTTCAAGTTCGTCGTCAAGCTTTCCAGTGAGTTAACCCACGAGCGGGAAAAGACAGAAGCATCAGTAGACCAGTTCAGGAAAGGAATAGAACCGCTGGTCGAAAGTGACCAGTTAATTACCACTCTCGCCCAGTTCCCCTACTCGTTCAAGCCCAGTAACGAGAATTACGACCATCTAGAGTTTCTCAGGAAGGCAATGCCCGATATACCGATCAACGTCGAGTTCCGGAACGAGTACTGGATAAAGGAGGAAACGTTCGACTTTCTCGAAAAACATTCTCTCGGCTACGTATGTGTCGACATGCCTCGATTACCCCACCTGGTTCCACCAACAATAGCTGCCACTTCAGAACTTGGATACGTCCGGTTTCACGGCCGGGTAAAAGAACACTGGTGGAGCCCGCCCGAGCCCCACATGAGGTACGACTACCTATACGATAAAGACGAGTTAGAAGAATGGGTGGAAAGGACCGAGGAACTCGGAAATTACACTAAAAATATAGTTATCCTGTTCAACAACCACTACCAGGGCAAATCGGCCAAGAATGCCAGGACGTTTGCCTCTATGCTCGGCGAAAGCCAGGGAAAGAAAGACTTTTCCGAAGACGACGACTTTCTACATCCGGGCAGGGACCTATTTAGCTCGTAGTTGCCATCCTGGCCCCCACCGAGTTCCCCCCTTCCCCTTGTAACCAAATAGATAATTACTTATGATAAGTCTCAGTTTAGTTTATCTGGACATAATATACTAAATAGGTGATGTCACTGTGCAGGATAAAAATATTGTCCTAAATGACAAAAAAATCGGCATCATTGGCGTAGGAACAATAGGAGGGACCCTTGTCGACGCGCTGATTAAAAACGATATAGTGGCCAGGGAAAGGATCATTGGGAGTACCTCTCATGAAGCCAGTGCTCGGGAAGTTTCCGAGAAATATGGAATAGAAACCACCACCGACAACACCGAAATCGCCGACGAAGCGGACATAGTAGTACTGGCCGTCGAGCCTCAATTGATTGAAAAGGTCCTGGACGGGGTAAGCGGATCTTTTAGCCCGGATCAGCTTGTAATCTCCGTAGCAGCCGGCATAACCACGGAATTTATTGAATCAAAAATAGATGGAGGAATTCCGGTCGTAAGATCAATGCCAAACACGGCTATCACGGTCAACGAAGGGGCTACGGTCTTAGTTGCGGGGGATTTTGCGAGCGAGGAAGACCTGGAGCTTGCAAAGTTGATTTTTGAACCCGTCGGGCTGGTCGAGGTTTTAAGCGAAGAAGAATTGATGGACGCAATAACTGGTTTTTCAGGATCCGGTCCCGCCTACGGTTATCTTATTATAGAGTCGCTTATAGAAGCAGGAGTCCGAGTGGGGTTACCCCGTGACAGGGCAACAAAGCTCGCTGCTCAATCTCTTCTCGGTGCCGCCAAAATGGTTCTTGAGACGGACGAACATCCGGCAAAGCTCAAAGACATGGTCACTACTCCGGCGGGAGTTACGGTGGACGCGGTAATGAAGCTGGAAGAAGGAGGAGTTCGGGTGGCTTTCTTCAAGGCAATTGAGGAGGCAACTGATAAATCTCGCCAGCTCAAACTGGACGGGAAAGACGGGTGAAATAACCACTTAACTCTTGTCCCCTAACCGACATAGTGCAACTAGCTTTCTAGACTTAAAGACAAAGCTCATGAGTTCATTGCGGCGGATAGGAAGAACTAAATATCATACTTTATTTGATCACTGGTGAAAAACACAGAGGTGATTTAGGTGTTACGGGTTGAGAAGCTAAGTAAGAGATTTGGAGGAATTCAGGCAGTTAAGAACTGCTCCATATCCGTAGAACAGGGAACAATCACGGGTCTAATTGGTCCAAACGGGGCAGGGAAGACCACGCTATTCAACCTGATCACGGGCTTCCATCAACCAGACTCGGGGCGGGTCTACTTCAAAGACGAAGACATTACCGACCTTACCCCTCACGAAATCTTCGACAGGAACCTTTTCCGGACCTTTCAGATAACCAGAGAAATACAGGAAATGACGGTCCTGGAAAATCTGATGCTTATACCAAGCCAGCAATCGGGAGAGAATCTCTGGAACGCCTGGTTTAACCGTAATCTTGTAAGCAGGGAGGAAAACGGCCACGAGGAAACTGCACTGGAAGTTCTGGAGTTCCTCGAGATGGAAGACCGCAAGTACGATCTGGCCAAGAACCTTCCGGGAGGGGAAAAGAAACTCCTGGACCTTGGCCGGATGATGATGGCCGAACCGGAGATGGTCCTGCTTGACGAGCCGGGTTCGGGTGTACCTCCCTCCCTCCAGAACAAAGTTAACGACCACGTGAGAGATATTAGCGAGGAGCGAGGCATAACTTTTTTAGTCGTCGAACACGACATGAACATAATTATGGATCTCTGCGATCCAATTATAGTAATCGTTGACGGGGAGAAATTAACTGAAGGCACGCCGGAAGAAGTACGAACGGACGAACAGGTAATCGAAGCGTACCTGGGAAGCTAAATCGACAGGAGGTGGTCAAACTTGTCCTTACTTAGTGTAAATAATCTTTCCGCCGGTTACGGTGAAGTGGACGTGCTACACGAGGTTTCCCTCGAGATGGATGAAGGGGAATTAGTATCCACGATTGGCCCGAACGGGGCCGGTAAATCCACGCTACTACGCTCAATTTCGGGTGTACTAACTCCGGACGGCGGAAGCTTAGAACTTGATGGAAGGGAGATTACCGGTTTCAACCCGGAGGAGACAATTCGACTGGGGATGAGTTACGTGCCCCAGGACGACAACATATTTCCTTCTCTAACGGTCAGGGAAAACCTGGAAATGGGTGCTTTTACCCTTGAAGGTGACTTCGAAGATAGAATCGACGAAATTTGTGATATCTTCCCCCAGTTAAGAGAGAGAATGGGACAAAAGGCCGGAACGATGTCAGGCGGACAGCAACAAATGGTGGCCGTAGGTCGCGGTCTGTTAATCCGGCCAAAGCTACTCCTCCTTGACGAGCCAACCGCCGGGTTACAGCCTTCTCTGGTAAATATGATGCTGAGTAAAGTAGAAGAAATAAACGAACTAGGGGTTACGGTTTTACTGGTGGCTCAGACGATCGATGCTTTGCGGTTAGCAAGCAGGGCTTATCTACTTTCCGCTGGCGAAATGGTTCTTTCCGGAGAGACGGAGGAACTGCTGGAGACGGAAAGAGTCCAGGATCTTTATTTTGGGGGGTCAACGAGGTGAGTAATTATGGCTGATCTGCTCGTCAACGGAATTATTCTCGGTAGTATATTCACTCTTGGAGCCATCGGTGTTACGTTAATTGCCGACATTTTGAACTTCTTCAACTTTTCCCACGGTGACATGCTTAGCTTTGGAGCTTACCTTGCACTATTTTTTGTGGGCATTATGCCCGGATGGGGAAACTTTCCCGGTCTGTCATTTGGTCCCGCGATGATTCTTGCCATAGTTTTCGCCATGGCCGTGATGTCCGCCTTCGCCCTGTTTTTCGACAAGATTCTGTTTAAGCCTCTTCGGGAAAGGGGGTCCAGCGAGCTCTTCCTTGCCCTCTCGTCGCTGGGAGTCGCCTTTATCTTCCGGTCAATTATCAGACTGGTCTGGGGGCCCCAGGCCCAGTACTACGGAGGACTTCAGATGACAAAAAGGTACCCATTTGGCATTACTATTAAACCGGACGAGTTCTTTATAGTGGGTACCGCACTCTTTCTCGTCGTCGTAGTCTACCTATTCCTCAAGCGGACGAAAATCGGTAAAGCGATGAGAGCCGCCTCCGATAACAAGACGCTGGCCAGAGTGACGGGGATTGAAACCGAAAAAGTAGTAAACTGGACCTGGATTATCGCCGTTTCCCTCACGGCAGCTGCCGGGGTCCTGTACGGAATAGAGGTTCAGCTGCGACCAATTATGGGATGGAATATATTGATCCCGATATTCGTGGCGGTGGTAGTCGCCGGTGTCGGTGATTTATGGGGCGCCATGGTCGGAGCTATGATAATTGGAATCGCTCAGGAAATGCTTACCGGGGTCCTACAGAATATGTTTAACGCCCTAAACATGGATGTATTGATGACGGCCTACAAACCAGCAATAGCTTTTGTCCTGATGGTGATCGTGCTGTTATTTAGGCCACAGGGAATATTCGGAACGGGAGAGTGAAAAGATGTTAAGCTATTTTGTTTCTTATCTGATAATGGCCAGTACGTACGGAATTGCCGC
>JAGXKX010000083.1 GCA_018335015.1 Candidatus Bipolaricaulota bacterium | reverse complement strand
GAAATTCAGGACCCTGACGAAACTTTTGAGGTAGTTCTGGATATACTATCAGGAGATGTCGCTTTCCTCGAAGACGGTATCGGTACGGGGACTATTCTGGAAAGGACGGCAGCAGGAGAGGCCGGTGCGGCTGGCGAGGAAGAGGAAGGAGAACCCTGTCAACCTATATGCCCGCCAACCCTGCCCGCGATAGGGGCGACGAAAGACGACGAACTTTACGAAGATAAAAACGGAAACGGTATACTCGATCCGGACGACACACTTAAGTATTCAATAGAGATTTCCAAGCTGAGGAGGTCGTCGACCGGAGAAATCACTTACGTTGACCCGTTGAGTCCTTATCTGGAACTTATTGAAAGTTCGATTGAAATACCCTGGGGAGAATATGAAACCAATACGGAAGCCGGCCGCGATGTATTGGTGGTGAATTTACCCCCCGGAAGTGAATCCGCTGGTTCCGGCTTTCCCGCTATAATAGAGTTCAGGGCAAAGTTTACAGGTGTAAATCCAGAAAACCTCGAGGAAGTTTCGGGTCAGGGGGTGCTGTACTCCGCAAATTCCCCAACTACGGTCACGGATGACCCGGATACTGAGTCCTATCACGATCCCACGGTCACGGATTTCCACAATAACAACATGGAAACGGAAGAGGCTGAATCACAGCTAGATTTATTCAAAACGGTCCTGGAAGTCGAACGGGAAGATTCGGAACAGGAAATAAAGAAAGCGAACCGGAACGACACAAATAGAATGATTGCCGGTAAAACGAGAGTTAAGTTAGGAATATTAATCCGGGTAAAGGGAAAAGATCGGGAAGAACATTTCCCCCTGAATGTTACTGAACCGGTGGATAGACATCTTACACTGGAGGACAATTCGGTAAAGTTAAACGGTGATACTGTCTCGTACCGTTTGAACAGAGAAACAGGCTTGCTACATGTAAGCATTTCCTCGGATTCAGACAGAGAAGAATATAGAATTACTTACTGGGTGACAGTAGATGAGACGATTAATAACGAGGTGGGACACTTCGGAACCAGAACAATGGTTGGTGGTAAAGGTCTAGGAACGACCTATTCGGAAGACCCTGACAGCGACGTACTTAGGGATAGAACGGTTCTTCACCTCCAGAACAATTGTGACCAGGGCAACTACATGGATCTCTGGAAAGAGTGGCTGGATCAGCTAAAAGAGCTTCCCGGGACGCTGATTCCTGTAATAGTAAGAACTAACCATTCGACGGGAGATACCACTGCCGGAAGCGTGGGCGAGGAAAGAAGAGAAGAGGGCTTGACCGGGGAAGAGTGGGCTGGCGAGTCCGGGGCGGAGGAAGGCGGCTCCTATGGCCTTAGCTGGGCTATCGTGGGGGACGATTCAACGGATTCTTCTTCGGACTCGGCAAGTACCCCGAGATCCGGTGCGAGGTTTGTCCTCTCGGGTGCTGGCTATTTCTCTTTTTCTTCCTCGGGCATAAGAGACCTGATGGTAGGAGGATCCCTTGAGGATAAGGCCGTCTACGTTCCCGGATCCTGTACTGCTCCGGTTTTCGTCCCGAGCAACAGCGAAGGAAGCAGTTCTCTGAGTTTTGGTGAAGGTTCCAGAGATCTGCCCTTATGCAGAGAGGGTTACGTCCCAATAATAATTGATAGTGGACGATTGGCTGAAAGCGCCGGAGAAGGTGGCGATGTATCGACGGGAGATTCGATCGAACTATTTGCTATATCTGATGAGGGTTGAGATACAGAACTCAAAGGTTGATTCTAAAATTAAAAAGAGTGGAAAATAAAATTCTTAAGCTATGGTCTAACAGGGCTTGATGTTATGGAGATAAAACTATGTACCTTTCAAATCTAAAGACTGGTGAAGCGTCAACCTTGAAGTTACTGACGGTGGCGCTGGTATTAATTTTAGCCGTTTTTTTGGCAATTTCGTTACCCGGATTCATACCGGGTGCGGGAGAATTTGTGGTATATGCCAACGGCCAGGGAGTAAGCGATGACAACACTGGCACCTCGGGCGGCGACCAGGGAGCTTCGGATGACTGCGATAACTGTGACTGTTTGGTGTCTACTTCCTATAGATTAACCATGGAATGGGATGATGATGATGGGTGGTCGAAAGATGATAATGACGATAGTGGTTCCCTCATTGTTAATTTCAGTGAACAAGAGTATAACGATGAAGGTGAGCTAATCAAGGTGGACTGGACAACGGACGACGGTGGCTTAGTAAAATGTGTCGTCTATAAGACCGGGGATGGCGACTTTACCCATCTCAATTCCTGTAACGACGGAGTTGATCCTGCAAGCTCTGGTATAATAGGTCCGACTAGTAAGGCTATCAGCCAAATTTCTTTCTGTTATGACGTTACTACGGGAGTCGACCTTGCTGTAGAAAAAACGGTCGATAACCCGACCCCGGATAAGAATAGCAATGTGACTTTCGACGTTAAGCTGACAAACAATGGACCGGATAATGCTACAGGCGTGGAAATTGAGGATATTTTGCCCACCGGTTTGAATTTTCAGAGCGCAACTCCTGGTGGAGATTACGATAGTAGCTCCGGAATCTGGGATGTTGGGTCGATAGATTCGGGGTCATCGACCACGCTCAAAATTACTGCAGAAGCGACAAGCTACGGAAAATTTACAAACACTGCTAGCCTCGAATCACTCGATCAAACGGATCTGGTTTCTACTAATAACGAGGACTCGGCAACAGTAGTAGTAATTGGTCTGTCCGACACTTTCCCCGATAATTTCGACGTAACTCAGGCTCTGCTCGAAGAAAACCTGGGTGAGCGATGTCTTAGCCTCGGGTCATTCACCGTGGATGGGTTCGATAGCGGTGATTATTCCCTTCAGGCATTCTATAATATCCAGTGTAGCGGAGGAACTCTGACTGAAAATATTATCTGGATAGAAAATCAGGGCGGGACGTCAACTGCTTGCTCGACCACCGCTGCGGGAGAGTATTTGAGCAAAAGCGCCAATAGCCCCACAGGTTTGAATGGGCCCAGCGACGCCAGTTCGGTAACCTTTGAGACTTATTTAGATTTGGCCCGGGCTGCAAGTACAAACCTACCGGATTCCTGCTCGATATCTATCAATATTATTCTTGTTTCAAATATTTAATTGAATAAAATATGGAAAACGGCAACCGAAGACAGGAGTTTGATAAAGTGAACCATAAAAATTTAATTTACTTGCTGGTTCTTACTTTAATCTTAACATTATCGCCGGTCGCGAATGCTGAAGTAAGCGTCAGACCGCTGTCGTTGAGGTTAGAGGTTGCTCCGGGAAACTCGGGTTCGTCCACCCTTACTATCCATAATCGTGGTGAAAAGTCTTCAAGAGTTCAGCTTAGAGTGGCGGACTGGTGGAGAACTCCTGACGGAAACCTTCAGATTCTTCCTCCGGGATCCAGAGAAAAATCCGCTGCTGACTGGATAGTTTTCTCCCCCAACGATTTTAGAATAGAAGCAGATCAACGTGTTGAGGTTAACGTAGAAGTGTCCGTTCCTGAAGGTGCTAATGATGATCATTGGTCGATGTTACTTGTAACGGAGGAACCCTTAAATTCTGAGGATTCGTCCGGCATGCAGGTATCTGTAGGCTATGCTGTCAAAATACTGGTTGAAAACCCTAATGCAGTGGACGAGGGAGCTGAAATAACGAACATAAAACTGGCAAATACAAACCCCTTTAAGCTAAATATAACGTACACAAACACGGGGAATAATTATTTGAAAACTAAAGGTTCAGTGGAGATAAGAAACCTCCAGGGTGAAACTGTTCGGTCTTTTGACATAGAAGAGTTCCCCACCCTACCCGGTGAGGAACACAGGATATCAGTACAAAGAAACGAAGAAGGGGAACAATTAGACCCGGGGCAGTATTACGCGATAGCGATTATGGACTTCGGTGGTGATCACCTGATCCAGGGCGGTCTCCCCATCGAAATTCCAGAAGGCGAGGAAAAGGCGGACAAATAGCAGCGCTTATCTGTCTCTTACCGCCTTTCATCGGGAGCTCTGTAACTCTTTGGAAAGGGTTGTGACAATCGCTTATTCACCAAAGACTCGGACCGACTTTGCAAGTAATCGCCTTCGACTTCTAGTGCTATTCTTCAAAGTTAAGTTTAACGTGACGATTAATACCTGCCCCCCTCTCACTTTACCTCACCACGCCCCGCGAATATCACATTCGAAAGGCACCTCTTCAATTTCTAAAACCGTAGGTTTGTCTTACCCTATTTGTAAAATAAACTGGTTTCTTTTTGGCTGTTCCCGGGGTTGAGGTGTGAGGCATGAGTGGAATCGTTCTTGATGAGAAAAAAATCTCTTTGATTCTGGTTATTTCACTCCTGCTGGCACTCTACGCTGGCTCCACCTTTGGGAGCCCGGAACAGATTTCCATAAAAGCTACTCAACTCAAGATGGCCAACCCAGGAGAGATTGTGACTCATGTCTTCACCGTTACTAACGAAAGCGCAACTTCCAAAACATACAAATTGACACTGGACCTACCAGAAGGTTGGACCAGCTTGCCCATCTCTACCGAAGTGACCCTGTCACCACAAGGGAGTAAGCCAATATTTGTCAATGTTAACGTTCCTGAAGATGCCCCGGCCGGCAAGTACGAAATTACCCTAACTGCTTCATCGGTGGAAGGGTCCGTAGAGGCGTCTGAAACTACTTATATCCAGGTCGAGTCCGTACCGGGTTTTGACCTAAGCTGGAAGCGAGAGCTCACTGGACCTTCTCCCGGCACTACCGTCGAAGGAGCGATAAAAATTGTCAATTCGGGTAACACAATGGATACCTACAAAGTAGAGGTTTCACTGGAAGAAGAATGGAAATACACTGTGGAAAAGGAAGAAGTTCGGCTTTTTCCGGGTCAATCAAAAACTGTAATTATATCCGTTTCCCCGCCCGAAGGTGCGAGTTCAGGGGAAAAGTATCGGGTTGAAATAGGTGTAACTTCGGCAAAGAGGCCTAAACTGGAAAGAATATTAACAATTACGGGTAGCCTCGCACCTCCACCACCGGAGAAGGTCCCGGATGATTTGTACCCTACTTGGGCAACGACGTTCGATACGAGCCTGGATCAATCGGGAGACCCCTCCTTCCTCTTCAGTGGAAACGGCGATATACCCAGTGTGGGTGAAGTCTCCGCCAGGCTGAGATTCGACGTGAACGGCGTGAACGGAGCCAGTTTGAGCGTTATGAAGGAGAACTGGGGGTTTACCCTGGACGGCGCTTCGATATCGGGTTCTTATCTCGGGGTAAGTGGCAGTCCGCTATTCATTGGTGAATTCGAGTCCTCAACCGCTAGATTAATTTTTACCGAGGAGGCAAAAGGACTTACTCTGGAAAAAGAAGGAGATTACTGGGACATTAGAGGGGTTCTGGCGACCGAAGAAGAGGAGTTTTCTTTTGCCGAACTTCAGGGGGTTTACGAGTTCAGTACCGGTCAGGTGTTAGACGGTCTTATCACTACCGCGGAGGCAAACGGTGAAAAGGGTTCGATAGTTGAAGCCGGAATCGAGCTGTCGGGAGACCGCATCGACCTTTATCCCTCCTTTGTAAAAGTTTTTTCCGGTTATCCCAATCAGCTTCCCAGTCAGGGATATAACGTGGACGTGAGTTTCGAAGAAGAAGAATTTACCTCTACGTTTACCTGGGACTATAACCGGACCAAGTTGGGCCAGGCTGGTAATAGTTATCACACTACTGAGAACAGTTTTAACGCTACAACCTCGATCGATCTTGGCGAAAACCTTGATTCAAACTTCTCCTTGAGCTGGATCGAAAGGACCAGCGACGACGAACCGCAGAGCAACTACCTTGTTTCCCGAGAGTTTTCCGGGTCCCTGTCCGGCGGAAGCTCTCTCGGCTGGTCGATAGGAGGAAGTTTTGCCAGGACCCAGGACCACGTGTCCGATACAGTGATTACAGTAGAGTCGATTAATGCAAGCCTCGATTTCGACCTTGGGGAGACTGAGCATACGGTAAGCACCTCTTTTAACCGGACGTCAGGGCCTATTTTTGGAGATCTAAGCAATACACTGACCATGACTTCAAGCTTTCCAGAAGCCCCTCTTTCACCGACGTTCTCTCTGACGAGAGGAAGTCGAGACACTACTGCGAGAATAAGTATATCGGAAACAGACGCTAGCGACCTATCCGTGAACCTTTCGCTCTCCGCGTCTTTGGTTCAACAGGACAGCATTTCTGCTTCATTAACGGCCTCCTTTCCGGGCCTCTTCCGCTTCGCAGGACAAACAAAAGGACAGGTCACAGGGGTAATATTTGTGGACGAAAACGGCGACAAAGAAAGAGATCCGGGAGAAAAGGGCGTCGATAACGTGCTCCTTCGATTGAATAACGAGAAGGCAATTAGCGCGTCCAGAGGTAAGTTTGCATTTCCTCCGGTTTCCCCGGGTGAGTATAACGTGAAAATTGAGGAAATCGAGTCAGGATTAAAAACCGCCGTAGATATGCCTATTACCGTGAAAGTAAATGAAGGAGAGAAACCGAAAGTTAAAATACCAGTAAGGCCTCGTTCCTGGATAAGAGGTCTGGTGTTTAACGACGAGGACGAATCCGGAAATAGGAGCCAGGGCGAGGAGGGGATGTCGGGAGTAGAATTTACAATCGAGGGCCAGGGGGTTCAGAAAGAAATCCGTTCTGGCCCAAATGGAAGGTTCACGATAGACGTCCCACCAGGCAGATACGAGGTCAATATGATAAAGGAAAGCCTGCCGGAAAGGTACGAGCCCACGACGCCGGCGAGGGTTAGCGTGAAAGCGGAGAAATACGGGCGAACCGAGGTGAAGTTCGGGGTCTACCAGAAACCCAGACCCGTTGAGGTTACCTT
>JAGXKX010000082.1 GCA_018335015.1 Candidatus Bipolaricaulota bacterium | reverse complement strand
TCGTAAAGTTGAATTGACCGGCCGGCTATTTTGGTGAACGGAAAGTGACTACTCTAATTTAAAATACTATTAGAGCATCCTTAAGGTCGAAAGCACTAAAGGCAAATGTATCAAGGTCTTTACTGCCTAACTTCCAGAGATATTCCTCTTTGCGCTGCGGTGAAATGACATACCAGGTGAGCTCGCCGGATTTATTTACCGGAGCGATATTAAATGCGTGCGAATCGTTGTATACAGTTCCCACGCTATTTAAACCCCACCGAACCATAACCAAACTGGAAAACAGCCGGGCAAAGTGGTCACAGTCAAAATTCTCCGGTTGAAATGTGAGGCTATCCGTCGGGCTTTTCCCCATTACATCGTACAGAAGTTGCTTCGTCCCCAGGACCCGGTATTGCCTATCGAAAACTTTCACCGTATCCAAATCCGGAGCGACAGATTTCAGAGATTCAACCATTCTCTCCGCGGTCACGATAGTTCCCGAGGTAAGGACCTTTTGCTGCCATTCTGGTTTATTTAACTCCACGGTTCCCGGAGCAGCTACCACACAAACAATAACAAGAATTCCGATTGACAAGAGACCGATACGGGCTAACTTTACGAGAATTCTCATCTTATCATCCAAAATGGTCGATTCCGTACCATAAATTGTGTCTCAATTAAAAACCCCCGCTAAAAATAGAATAACATCAGAACCAGGCAGAGTCCAGGGGGGAATTCCGACAGCTTCCCGTGACTAGGGAAGCGGGCACAATGGCCTGTCCATAGTACGGGGATGGTTTTAGACTAGTTACCCGCACGCCATTTAATGGAGAGTATCGGCTGAATCCGATAGTATCATGGGGATTCTCGCTATAGAGGAGGTTAAAAGATGAAAGAAAGCACAAAAATAGCTCTAATACAGCAGCACGCAACCCAGGACGTAGAGGAAAACGTGGAGAGAGGAATAGAACATTTCAAAGTAGCGGCGAAGAACGGAGCCGACCTCATTGCCTACGCGGAACTGGCTTTTCTCCCGTTTTTACCCCAGCACCCTTCGACCGGCGAACACGGTGGTTACGCCGAACCGATTCCGGGTGAACTGACGGAAAGATTCAGCTCGCTTTCGGAGGAATACGGGATAGTTACAGTGCTTAACACGTTTGAGAGAGACGGGGAAAAGACGTACGACTCCTCACCCGTAATAGACGCGAACGGGGAAATTCTAGGTGTTACGAGGATGGTCCATATAATGGAAGGACCGGGGTTCCACGAAAAAGGTTATTACACCCCGGGTGATAGGATCGAATTCGTTCACGATACTGCGGTCGGTAAGGTGGGCGTTGCTATATGTTACGACAGGCATTATCCGGAATACATGAGAAATCTAGCCCTGGAAGGAGCGGAAATAGTAGTCGTCCCCCAGGCCGGTGAGATAAACGAGTGGGGCACCGGTATATTCGAAGCTGAACTTCAGGTTGCTTCTTTCCAGAACGGATACTTTTCGGCCCTGGTTAACAGGGTGGGGAAAGAAGAAGTCGATCACTTTGGCGGTGAGTCCTACGTGGTAGACCCCGATGGGCGGGTTTTGACGAAAGCTGGCGAAGAGGGCGACCAGATTATCTACGCTGAGCTTAACAGGGATAAAATTGAGGAGTCGTCGGCAAAACAGAACTTCCTGAAAGACCGTAGGCCGGATTTTTACCGGAACTTCGAAGATTAGGTAGTTCAAAAGAAAGAGCCTAAAATACTAGTGAGGGGACAAGGAGTGTGCCTTGCCCCCTCTATTTACTAAAAAACCTTGAAAAGAACAAGATCCCAGAAAACCCGAAGGAGGCTAAAAAAGGGAAAAACTGGGGTCTTAATATTATCATAGCCAGTAATTATGAAAGTTATATGAAGTCCGAGTTAATTAACACCTACTCCTCCGTAAAAATTCTCCAACGCCACAAAAGTCCATGTTCTTCTTTGTTTCTTAAGTGGTTTTAGTTAACTGAGAGAGATATTTTTGTAATTTCTCCCTATTTTATATAATTCTAATATTGAGTTAGGATTTATGAGAAAAAGAAGTTCCTGTTGATTATTAGATAATGAATAGTTCTGGAGCTGCGAGGTTTTGGACAGCACAAATATAAATAAAAGGAGGCGGGATTAAATGGATAATACAGACTACTATAAAACCATCGCTCCTCGTCCTACTTTGTGTGTCTCTACCACAAGCAAGGAGGGATCATCCAATATTGCACCCTACAGCTTTGCCACACCTTTAATGATGGACCCACCGATTATAGGTATAGTCGCTGGAGGAGAAAAAGATACTCTCCTGAACGCCAGGGAGACGGGGGACTTCGTGGTTGCTCCTCTCACTAGCGATTGGATTAATGAGGGAGTGAGGTCCGAGGTCGAACTTCCCAGAGGTGAGAGCGAGTTCGAGGAAGTCGGTCTTACAGAATCCGAGTCACAAAAAATCGCTGCACCGGGAGTAAAAGAGGCTCCGATTAACCTGGAATGCAAATACCGGGACGAGTTCAGGATAGCGGGTAATTTTCTTTTAGTGGGTGATGTAGTCCACATAACGGTGAAGAAGGGTGCATTAAAAAAAGGAAGGATAAACCTGGAAGAATTGGGAACTGTGGGCCACGTTTGCGGAGAAGAGTTCTGTGTGGCGAATGAAGTGGCTAGAATCGAGAGAGACTGAAAACCTTAAAAGCGGATTGAATTCGAGCAGGTAACTTGGAAAGTTTAAATCGAAAATTTGACAAATATGTTTGGTTTTATGTATCCTAGAATGTCGACACCATAAAACTCTTTCGCTTCTCCCTGACCAGTTGGCTAGATAAAGGGGGCAGCATCAAGATTAGAACTGGCCAGGGAGAAACTTTTCCTAACTGACCGGGAAACTCCTCTCTGAAAGCTAGATCCAGCAACCCACTTACGGCTTATCTGATAAGGCTCTGAAGTATTGCAAACTTCTGAAATAACCATCAAGCCTTCATGTCCTTTTCTCGCTTCGGCTAACGCGGATTTATTCAGTTGGGAGGTTAATTAAAGTTAGATCTATCCCCGGGTCAAGCTTTTGCATCATCAAAATTAGCCGAGGGACCCCAGAGCACCCCTGGGGCGGGGTAATTGACTTTATTTCTCCGCTGTTAAGGGCTTTATCTTCCGTTGAATGAAGATGGGAATAGCTCTAGAATAATTTCGGGATCAGTTGATAAATGACCTGTTTCAGGGAAATGGCTGACTGATTTGGGGAGAAAAGTACGGGAAGGGCGGGTCAAAAATTTTTAAGCGGTAATTTAGCACCCACTCTTTTGGGGATGGAGCTAAATGAAACACTGGCTGCTCGTAGCGGGAATATCGGTTAGTTTAATGTACGGAAGTCTCTGTGGTCTATTCTATCTGACCCAGAAACAGCTCATCTTCGTCCCACCGGGCAAAATGAGCCCCCCTCCGGCCGGTTACGATATAGAGGAGATCAATTTTACCACCAGTGATGGAAACAGGTTAAACGGGTGGTTTATCGATAATGACGGGGACAGGACAGTGCTTTTCTGTCATGGAAACGGGGCAAATATTTCTAACCTGGAATTCTTTATGAAAATCTTTCAGGAAATAGGACTGAATGCCCTGTTTTTCGATTACCGGGGCTACGGAAAAAGCGGGGGAAGCATTAGGGCCGAGGAGGACCTGTACCGCGACGTGATAGCAGCCCACCAGTACCTTAGAGAAGAAAAAGGGTTTACCTCTGACCGGATAATCGTATGGGGTAGGTCAATCGGGGGAGCGCCAGCACTCGAACTCGCTAGAAGAGAAAACCTACACGCGGTAATACTTCAGTCTACTTTTACCTCTCTCACCGAGAGAATCCAGGAGATGGCTCCGGTTATCCCTGTTAAGCCGCTATCGAAATTCCACTATCCCAACCGGGAAAAGATTGGGAGAATTGGTTCACCAATTTTGATAGTTCACAGCGTAGACGATGGTCTTATACCTTTCTCGCACGGGCAAGCGCTCTACCGGGCAGCAAAGGAACCGAAATCTCTTATAACCCTTACAGGACCTCATAACAGTGTGCCCGATGAATGCGTACCGGTCCTTCTGAACGGAGTGAAGAGTTTTATAGATGAGCCGTATAAAGGAGTATATCGGTGTGATCCCGAGTCAGATAACGGTGGTGCCACTAAATCGACAAGTAGATAAGGTAGCTATTTAGGATTTATCCCGCTGAAGTCCTTCTATATAAAGAAATACGACAAAAAGAAGATAAATAACCGGAGAACTGGTGTAGTGTGACGGACCGCTAAAAATACATTATCATTCTTTTTGGGTGAGGTGGTCAGTTAATATGGAGTTTCAACAGATAAGTCTAGCTATCGTACCGGAGAAAGGAGAAAACAGTGCCATGAGTTTCAACGGACGGCCTCTCGGGCGGGCCGTTGACGAATCCGGAGATTCGGGGAGCTTCAAAACTATGGTAGAAATTTACCAGACTCGCGAGAAGTCTTTCCTCATCTACGCGACCTACCGCGACCGGAGCGGTGAAATCATTCTCGCCAACTTCGTTGAAACCGATACACTGGACCTCGGAACGGTCAGGTTAGCACTCAAGGACGAGGGAATTTATCCTGGTACTATGTACAGCGAGGCCGTTTATCACTCACTGGATACGCTGGAATTACTGAAATAGTTCAAGGGCGTAAGATAAA
The DNA here is from genome assembly GCA_018335015.1 of Candidatus Bipolaricaulota bacterium. GTDB lineage: Bacteria > Bipolaricaulota > Bipolaricaulia > M55B111 > M55B111 > JAGXLP01. The sequence continues at coordinate 2,226 of JAGXKX010000082.1, read as the reverse complement.
GGGTGTTCAATTCCAACCCTTGATTGGGGAGGGGCCGTCGACCGCCAATTTCTTATTATCCCTGGTTTTTTTACAAATGATTATGGTAGGGGGTTAGAATGGCCGAAACATATGGATTACCTCTGGAAAATCCTGAGCCGGATATCAGAGAGTTTAAAAACGTGATGTTGAGGGAAAAAGTGCCAGAGCGAGTTCATTTTGCAGAGATCCTGTTCGATAAAGCACCCGTGAAATATCTACTGGAAAAATACCTGGGAAGAGAGTGGGTTGATCCAGGAGGGTCTCGTGGTCGGAAATCAGTGGAAGCTTATCTTGATAACATGATTCAACTCTGGCATAAGTTTGGTTACGATTATATTCGTATTGAAAGGAACGAAATTTTGACCGGCGGAAAAAACGAATCGATATTCCCGGGAAATTGGAAAACACCTGCTGATTCGAACGAGAATGGCGATCAAAGATCGTGGGCGAACGAAAACGAGGGGTTAATAAATAGCTGGGAAGATTTCGAGGAATACTCCTGGCCAGCAGTGGACGAAATTCCGATGTGGCCCTACGAGTACCTGTCGGAAAACTTGCCCGAAGGTATGGGGCTATTTGTCTCCTTTACCGAAGGTTTTCTGGAAAACCTGATGAACGTAACCGTGGGATACGTTCCCCTGTCTCGCATGTTGCACCGCCAACCGGATCTATTGAAAGCAATCTCGGATAAAGTGGGCGAAACCATAATATCTTTTTATAGAAGGATAATGGATCTTCCTCGACTGCACGGGGTTTTTCAGGGGGACGATCTGGGATTTAAAACTTCGACGCTCATTTCCCCCGAACACCTACGGAAGTACGTTTTGCCCTGGCACGAAAAACTTGCGAACCTGGTACACCAAAATGATTTATTATACTTCCTTCATACGTGTGGAACTAAAGGACCGATTATCGAAGACCTGATAGAAGACGTGGGAGTGGACGCTATCCACTCTTTTGAGGATCAAATCAAACCGGTTACCACCTTTTACGAAGAGTACGGGGATAGAATAGGGGTCTTAGGAGGAATTGATATGGATAAATTGACCCGACTGCCCGAGAGGAAATTACGGGAATACGTGAGGAAGGTGCTGGAGAAATGTGCCTCTTCTGGAGGTTACGCCCTCGGTGCCGGTAACTCGGTAGCTGACTACGTTCCGATAGAAAATTATTTGGCCATGATGGAAGAGGGATTGAACTGGAATCCCTGAATTTAGTTTACCAGGAAGGCCGGTTCTCGGCTTGCTGGTGATCTTTCCAACACTAACTGAGAGACCCTCAGGGTTTTCCCCGGGGGTGATTCACTGGAAGTACCTTAGCCTTCGAAGTTATCGATAAAGTCGTCTATGGGGATCGCCGTTAAGGTCTGGATTTTGACTGTTCCCCGGGAGCCAAGCTCGACGGAGACCCGTGAGATGGTCTCTTCGTCTGGTGCTTCCACAATATTGACGAAATCATAAGGTCCCAGGATCGCGAACTGTTCTTTGACTTCGGCCCCTAGTTTTTCGATTTCCTCGTTAACCTCCTTTATCCGCTCCGGGTGTTCCCTGATGGTAGATGCACCCTCGTCGGTCACCTCGCTCAGCAGTATGTAAGTTGACATATTCTCACCTCCTATGTTTTTATGTTTAAGGCGTTAGATCGGATGGTCAAGTAAAATTCGGTTTCTACAACCGCGGGTGATTCATCTCTGTAGTCCGACAATAACGCACGGAAGAGATGATATTATTTTATAACTGCACTTACGAAAGTATATCTACCTTTAACGCTTACGGAATATCGTACTCCGATAACCCTGTCATGGGCTCTGCCCGAAGCTCGATGTCTGGAATAGTCTGAAGGGTTTTGCCCTGAGGGCTTTCGGCAATTACCTTTCCGGTACCTTTCAAAATCCTCGTCCCGTCTTCACTGGCGTATTGTAGTTCTGCAAGGGCAACTGTCCTGGATAGGACCTTTGCGTTTTCGTTGTAGACCATACGAACGGCTCGCATCTCGTAGGTGCCATTGGAGGTACGATTCCAGCTGCCTACAGTGTTTGCAGCTTGCTTGCCTCTTCCTTCCATTACGGGCAACTGAACAGAGGTGCAAAGCACCGTACCCTGGGGCTCCGCTGCCGTCAGATTTGGACTAAAGATACACGCCTGGGTAGAGGGATCTGCCTGGGGCGGGTTTAAAGTTAGCATCCAGCTCCCTGTTAAATAGGCG
>JAGXKX010000081.1 GCA_018335015.1 Candidatus Bipolaricaulota bacterium | reverse complement strand
GGAGTATGGGGTTGTAGTAGCTCATCAGGATTAACGGGATTTCGACTTCTTCTCCGACCTTCCTAACCAGGTCCAATGCGTCCGCTGGTCCCCGGGTTGAGCTCATAGCTCGCACTCCTGCAGCCTGGATGGTTGGTCCGTCCGCGACAGGGTCGGAGAAAGGTACTCCAAGCTCAATGATGTCTGCTCCACCATCCGCCAGGGCCCTAATGTAGTCCATTGACCTCTCCGGAGTGGGGTCGCCAGCCATCAGGTAGGGAATAAATGCTCCCTCGCCTCGTCGGTTGACCTGTTGAATCTTGGATGTTATCCTGTTCATTTCATGGCCTCCCGAACCGTTCCCAGGTCCTTGTCCCCTCGGCCGGAGAGGGTGATTACCAGTAGCTTTCTTGGTTTCATCTTGGATGCGATTTCCAACCCGGCAGATATCGCGTGGGCCGGCTCCAGGGCGGGGATAATTCCCTCAGTTTCAGAAAGGACCCGAAAACCCTCAAGAGCTTCCTGGTCGGAAACTTTGACGTATTGAACTCTACCTGTCTCTTGATAAAGGGCATGTTCGGGACCAACTCCGGGATAGTCGAGTCCTGCGGCTATGGAGTCAGTCTCCTTTATCTGCCCGTCTTCATCCTGCAAAAGAAGAGATTTTGCCCCGTGAAGTACGCCTTCAGTTCCTTCGGTTAGGCTTGCCGCATTTCCCTTATCAGTTCCTCCGGCCTCGACCCCGGTAAGGGTTACCTCTTCACAATCCACAAAAGGGTAAAAGGTACCCATTGCGTTGCTGCCTCCGCCAACGCAGGCAACCAGGTGGTCCGGAAGCGATCTTTCCTTCTCTTCCAGTTGGCTTTTAATCTCATTCCCGATCACCTTTTGGAAGTCCCGGACGATCATCGGATAGGGATGGGGTCCCACTACAGAACCGATAAGATAATGGGTGTTAGCTACGTTTGCTGACCAGTCTCGCAGGGCCTCGTTTATCGCGTCCTTCAGTGTCCGACTTCCGGTTTCCACCACGTTGACTTCCGCCCCCAAAAGCTCCATTCGAAATACGTTCGGCTTCTGTCTTTCCACGTCAACTTTTCCCATGTAGACTTCCGTTTCCAAGCCGAGAACTGCTCCGGCAAGGGCCGTTGCCACCCCGTGCTGGCCGGCTCCGGTTTCACAGATCAACCTTTCTTTGCCCATTATCTTCGCCAGCAGGGCCTGTCCCATTACGTTGTTAAATTTGTGAGCGCCGCCGTGGATTAAATCCTCCCGTTTCAAATAAATCTTCCCCCCTCCGGCAGTATCGGTCAGGCGTTTCGCATGGTAAAGGGGCGAGGGGCGCCCGCCGTAATCCCGGTTGTAGGCCTTAAGTTCCTGTTTGAAGTCCCGGTCTTGGCTGTATTTCTCGTAAGCCTCCTCCAGCTCCTTTAAAGCCGGGTAAAGAATTTCGGGCACGTAACTTCCCCCGAAGGTCCCGTACTTGCCCGCTTTTGGATATTCGCTAAACTTCACACTTATTCACCTCTTGTAGGAAACGTTCCACTTTTCGCTCTGATCTTTTTCCGTTCTCCTCCACCCCGGTTGCCACGTCGACTCCGTAGGGACGAACCTTCCTTATAGCTTCTCCCACGTTACCCGGATTTAGCCCTCCAGCCAGAATTACCGGGAACGGGTGCAAGGCATCCCTGATATCTCGGCTAACTTCCCAATCGTGAACCCAGCCCGTGCCTCCGGCCCTGCCATCCACCTTGCTGTCCAGCAACACCGCGTCTATCGGTAAGTTCGCAAGTTCCCGAGCTTTCTTGTTTAGCTCCTCTCGATCACCCTTGACCGACAGGAGTGCAAGGAGTCCGGTGAACTCGGGGATGAGCTCGGCTATTTTCGCTATCCGTTCCGGACTTAACTCGGAGTGAAGCTGGAGGTAATCCGGTTTTACCTTTACAGTTAACTTTTGCAGAGTCTGGGGACTTTTTTTCGTCGTTACCAATACGGTGCTGGTAAATGGTGGGATCTCCTTTCCAAGCCGTGCGGCGGTTTCCGGTTGTAAATTCCTATCCGATTCCGGCGTAGCCACGATAAACCCGACTGCGTCCGCCCCGGCAGCTATTTTTAGGTCTTTTCTGGTTTGATTACCACATATCTTTGCCTTAACCATCATCGATCCCACAAAGTTTTTGGAGAAAGCTTTTCGGGTTCTCCGAGCTTGTCAGAGAAGTTCCGATCAGGAAGGCGTCCGCGCCGGCTCCGTTTAGGAAAGCGATATCAGTTCGACTTGATATCCCGCTCATGGACCAGACTAACCTGTCCTTGCCTGCTGTGGAGAGTATCGCCTTCGTGGTAGAGAGGTCTATTTCCAGGCTTCGCAGGTCCCTGTTGTTAATCCCTATCATATCCGCATCCGTCTTCAGGGCTGACTCGTACTCGGCGAGGTCGTTTACCTCGAGCAAAACCTCCAGCCCTAGCTGGTGGGCATAGTCGATCCCTTCATCCAGGTCGAAGGAGGGAATTCCCCGAGTAAAGATCCTGTAGATGAACAGCAACGCGTCCGCCCCCAACCTTTTGCCGGCATCCATCTGGGAGTAGTCGACGATGAAGTCCTTCATCAGGGTTGGCCTATCCAACTTGGCCACCCGGGCCAGATTAGCCAGAGAACCGAAGAAGTGGTCCGAGTCGGTTAACACGGAAAAGCCAACGACTCCGCCTGCTGAGTAGGATTCTGCAAGGTCAGTCGGCCTGAAGTCTTCGCCGGAGATCCTTCCCCGGGTTGGTGAGCCCGGCTTTATTTCTCCGACGACGGGATCAAATTTATGTCTCTCTATATTCTCTGTGAACGAAGGAGAGAGTCCTTCCTCGTGTCGTTCTGAGTTGATCTCGTAGTAGCCCGACTCTACCCGTTTTCGGGCAGAATCCGTTAACTTATTCAGAATATCACTCATAAGGGTATCTCCTCTCGAGGAGTAGATTCCAGCTCGTCGAAGGCGTCCAAGCTACCCGTGGCCTTAACCAGTTCTTTTGCTTTTCGATAAGCGTCCCCTGAGTCTATCGCTTGCCGGGCTAGTTCCAGACCTTCCTGGATCGAGTTTCCGCCTCCAGCTACGTAGATTCCGGCCCCTGAGTTGAGCAGAACTACGTCCCGGGCCGGACCGTCTATCCTTCCCTTTAAAATACCTACGGCCAGCCTGGCGCTCGATTTGGGTGGCAAGTCCTTTATCTCCTCCGGGCTTGCCAGGGGCAGTCCGAAATCGCGAGGATGGATCCTGTATCGATTAATCTCATCTTGGTCGAGCTCTCCGACGTAGGTCTCGCCGGTGGGGGAAATTTCATCGATTCCCTCAAGTCCATGGACCACCAGAACCCGGTTTACGCCAAGTTTTCTTAGTACTGCCGGGAACTTTTCGACCAACTGGGGGTCGTAGACGCCGAGCAGTTGTCGCGATGCAGAAGCAGGGTTCGTCAGCGGCCCCAGGAGGTTAAATACGGTTCTAATTCCCAGTTCACTTCTAGGTTTGGCGGCGTGTTTCATGGCAGGATGGAGGTTGGGAGCGTAAAGAAACCCTATTCCAACTTTCTCGATTGTCCGCTCTACCTGGTCGGGACTCGCAGCTAGGTTGACGCCTAGGGCTTCCAGGAGGTCGGCGCTGCCACTTCGACTCGTATTTGACCTGTTTCCGTGTTTTGCAACGGGAAAGCCTGCCCCGGCCACTACAAAAGCACTTATCGTCGATATATTGAAAGTTTTGACGCTAGAGCCCCCCGTTCCGCACATGTCGACGAGTTCTTTGTCTACCTCAGGATTTATCTTTATGCTCTTCTCTCTCATCACATGAGCGAATGCGGCTATTTCCGTTGCCGACTCGCCTTTTGATTTCAACCCGGCCAGCAGGGCACCAATATTTGTCTCCGAGCTTTCACCGTTCATTAGTTCGTTCATGGCGCCGCGTGCTAGATCAGGATCAAGATCTTTTCTGTCAGTTACTCGTTCTATTGCTTGTTTTATTAAGGTCACCTGGGCTCACCTCCTGGTGGATAGATTCAAGAAGTTGTTCAAAACGTCCTTTCCGTTTTCGGTCAAAATTGACTCAGGATGGAATTGAACGCCGTAAATAGGGTACTCGGAGTGGCGAATCCCCATTATATCCCCGGCCGGGGTTCGGGCGGTCACCTCAAGTTGGTCGGGTAGGGAATCAGGGTCGACGATCAGCGAATGGTAACGGGCCGCTCTAAAGGGGTTGGGTAGACCGGTAAAAATTCCTTTTCCGTGGTGCCGAATCTTGCTGGTTTTTCCGTGTCGTAAGGTGGGTGCGGTGACGATCTTCCCCCCGTAAGCTGCGGCAACTCCCTGGTGGCCCAGGCATACGCCGAGAGTGGGAATACTGGGAGAGAGGTCTGTAAGAATTGAGTGTGAGATTCCGAAGTAACGGGAATCCTCGGGGGTTCCCGGTCCGGGAGAGATCACCAAAGAGCTGGGCTCCATTTCCTCGAGTTCGCTCAGCTCTATCTCGTCGTTTCTAAATACAAGCGGATCGCAACCGAGCTCGCCTAAATACTGTACCAGGTTGTAGGTAAAAGAGTCGTAGTTGTCTATAACTACTGACTTGTCCCGGGAAGCTTCGTTAATTCTCATTGTTACCACCTCCAGTAGATATCGCGTCCCTGAGTGCTCCCAGCTTGTGGTTTATTTCGTCCCATTCTTTTTCCGGGTCGGAATCTGCAACTATTCCGGCACCAGCTCTTAGGGTGATCCGATCCTTCCGGGTGAAAAGACTCCGGATCGTAATGCAAGAATCAAAATCCCCGGTGAAAGATAGATAGCCAACTGCCCCTGCGTAGGGGCCTCTAGGGGTTGCTTCGAGCTCATCTATCAGTTCCATCGCCCTGACCTTTGGTGCCCCGGAGACCGTCCCCGCAGGGAACAGAGCAGCTAAGGCGTCGAGGGCCCTCCGGTCGTTGGGGAGTCTCCCAGTTACATGGGAGACGATGTGCTGGACGTGGCTGAACTTCTTTACCTCCATGTATGTCGGTACCTCTACCGTCCCGTATTCGGCCACCCTGCCGACGTCGTTTCGTGCCAGATCTACTAACATGTTGTGCTCGGCCCGTTCTTTTTCGTCCGTGAGCAGATCGGTACGTAACCTCTCCTTTTCCTGTCTGGTCTCGCCTAGAGGTCTGGTCCCCGCAATCGGATAGGTGCTGATCTCGTCATTGGTGACCGATACGAGTTCCTCCGGACTGGACCCGATGACCCGCCTTTCTCCAAATTTTAAGTGATACATGTAGGGGGAAGGATTTATATCCCGAAGCTCTCTGTAAGCTCGGAGTGGATCTCCTACGAATTTTCCGGTCAGTTCTCGGGAAAGAACTGTCTGGTAGATATCGCCCGAGTAAATATAGTCCTTGGCCTTGTTGATGCTGGAAGCAAAGTCCGGTTGGCTGAAGTCCGATTCGAGCTGATTTATCCGAAAATCCGATTTTTCTCCGTCTCTACCAGTATGAAGCTGCTTTCTCAGGCTGGAGGAACGATCTTTCCCGTAAGAGAAGTAGGTGAGCTTGCCTTTCTCTCTGTCGTGAATCAAACCGTCCAAGAAAAGTCCCATCTGGAGGTCGGGAAAATCTCTCTTTCCCGACGAATCAGGTAAATCCTCCAGGTATCTGACGAAATCGTAGCTGACGTATCCGACAAGTCCGCCTAGATATCCTTCAGAACCGTCCCTGACGAAACCGGAAAGGTCCTCTTCCAGAGTTTGTAAATGCCGGAGCGGATTCGGGGTATTCAGAACGGTTTCTCCGTTTTCTTTGAAGACTCCGTCCGTCAATGTCAGGCAGGCTTTGGGGTCGAAGCCGAGGAAGGTATATTTGGCAAGTTCATCCGGGCCGGCAGAGCTTTCCAGGATGAAGCTATTCTCGAAATGAGGGTATAATCGAGTGTAGATTTCGAAGGGGTCGGTAATTTTCCAGTCCAGCTGCTTTATTTTGGGAGAAGGTTTACCTGCAGGAGCCGTAAGGTAATCGTCTAACAGGTGGTGAGATTTGGGGGGCTCTTTGACTTCGGGCGAGCCAAACCCGATCACTCTGGAATTTATCGTTAGGATTTCGCATCGTTAACCTCCTGTGGTCGTTTAAAGGTTGAAAAGTTTCCTTAAAAATAAAAAAACTATGGGTAGTCACCCATAGTAACGCTGGTTTAGAGAACGCTCTGCGTACTCTCACGAGCCCCTAAACTCTAGTTGAACCAAGGCCAAAAAATCCAGCTTTCCGAACGATAGCTTTTGCTTGCCAATCTCACCTCCGATTTTAACTTTAAGTCTTTCATCGCTCCTCATTAGATAGTTGATAATTATTATATTTGCTATTCGGTAACTTTTCAACATTGTTTGCGTCAAAAAGAGTGGGCAAAAGCCCGATTCCCTCATTTGAATGCTAAGCCCGAGCCCCTACCTAGCCTAACATTTCACTATGAGTTATATCATTCAGTAAATACCTCAATCGAGGAGGTACTGGACCTCTATTATGAACGTAACTCTCCAAAGGGGCCTGGGGCTATTGTTTGCTATCTAAGCCGACGGTTTACCGCGAAACAAACTAGCAAACTAAATTATCCACGAGCTGACCGAAGCAGTTGGCTTAGAGGGAAGGTACGGGATTTTAATCTCTATTCAATACCCTTGTAGTGTGGGTAGTTTTTCTTAGCCTTCTCTTTACTTATCTTTTCTTCCTCTAAATCTTTCTCTATATTTTCAGGCGACCGATTACGCGGCGAGCCGTATCCTCCTCCTCCGGGGGTTTTAATGCTAATCAAATCACCCTCGTCCAACTCCATTGTAATCTTCCCAGGGATGGATTGCTTCTCTCCATCCCTGGAAAGTCTGTCTTCTCCGGGTGCACCCGATTTTCCTCCGTTGAGACCCCGGGGCCGGTGACACCTGCGATCGGATAGTAGGGAGAACTCAGTTCCACTCTCCAGAACGCGAATCTCCCTGATGAGACC
>JAGXKX010000002.1 GCA_018335015.1 Candidatus Bipolaricaulota bacterium | reverse complement strand
CTGGCTGCCGGATTTTGTCTCCTGCTGAGTTTAAAAGGTTAAATCAGTTGCCAGGTAAGTGGGGAAGAGCTTGTGTAGAAAGATTTAGGATAATGCTAACCCTAACTACGACAAATTTTTAGTAGTCGATCTTGAGCAGAAACAACTCCGTTTGAGCACGCGAGTTGGAAATTTCTCGGTCCGGGAAGCCCGTGGGTCCTGTCGGCCGGGCACGGGGGCCCGGCCTGCTTTCTCTTTTTTAAAGGATAGTCAATTACCCCGCCCCAAGGAACGGGGCTTGTAACCACAAACCCATAAGGTTAGGAATGTTTCTTCTATACAGACAAAAGACCCAGCACCCAGCAGTCAATCGAGATCACCCGGTCGCTTGAATTCTCCCACGGAAGGCAGGAGATCCTCCGCCCCGGACTGAGCCGCAAAATAGAGAGAACCCTTTCCGTATTCCTCGTTGACTTCGTCCATCACCCGAAGTAACTCCTCTCGCTTCCTCCGATCAGGTAACAGCGGCTGGGAGAAGGAATCTTTTGCCCGCAACTTCGACGCCCTAATCCCCACCATCGTCGGATTAGCCGGAAAACCGAGCTCCTTCTTTATCTCCAGGGCGAAGGAATAAATTAAATTGCCGTCATCCACGTATCGACCGGGCGTTAACTGTTTTCCTTTGACGTTAAACTCGCCGTCCCTGACTATTAACTTCAGAGTCCCGGCCATCAGACCCTTCTTTCTTAACCTGTAACCCACTTTCTGGGCCAGCTTAAACAACACGGGAAGCGCCTTGCGGGGAGTGCGTTTGTAATCGGGCAATGTGAGCGAGTTGCCCACCGACTTCACCTCCTCCTCGTAGCTGGCGGGCAGAACTGGCGAAGGGTCTTTTCCCTGCCCCATCATCTTTAGCCGGGCTCCGTCGACTCCGAATTTCTCCTTCAGCTCCTTTTCCGGGAAATCTCCCAGTTCGGGTACAGAGTTAATTCCCAGACGGTTTAACCTCTTTTCAGTTCTCGCACCTATACCACAAAGGTCAGTCAGTGATATCTCTTCCAGCACCTCGGCGACTTCGTCATCCCTGACCCGGGTTATTCCATCTGGCTTATCCATATCCGAGGCCAGCTTGGCTAGAAGCTTGTTCCTGGCAATACCGACCGAGCAGGTTATCCACTCACCGAATTCCTCCTTTACGTCCTTCTTTATCCCTTCTACCAGCCGCTCGGGCGATCGATACTCCTTAACTTTGGCCGTAACGTCTAGAAAAGCTTCATCTACCCCAAATGGCTCGAGCTTTGGGCTATAGCTCCGCAGTATATCGAAGAAATTATTGGTTATCCACTCGTACTTGTCGGGATCTCCGGGAACCAAAACCAGGTCAGAACACTTCCTTCGAGCCTTCCACGTGGCCATCGCCGAATCGACGCCACACTTTTTGGCCTCTCTCGAGGCAGCTGCTACAACAGACTTGATGGTCGGCTTTCCGGTTACGACTATCGGTTTACCCCGGAGATTGGGGTTGGCCTGTTGCTCAACGGAGGCAAAATAGGAGTCCATGTCTACATGAAAGACGGTCCTGCTCATCGCGGCTGGCGTCGGTTCAACCAGAGTTTATCCAGCTTCCATCTTAATTTCTTGCCGTCGAACGTAAGCTGGAAAACGTCCTCCCCTACCGTGACGGAAAAATGATGAAGCGGCGCCTCTCCTTTGAAAGAACGGTGATAGAGGTTGACCTCGTCAATTTCGTGCTTTCTCTTCCGCCAGAAAAACCATACGGGTTCTACCTTGCCCGAGGAAAACTTTACGCCGACCTTAACCTGTTTGTCTACCTCTTTATACATGGTAAATGAACTTGAAAATTAGAATGAAACCAGCCGAGCTGGCACGGTCCCACCCTTTCGACGGTGCATCCAGGCCTGAACCCTGCTACCTGTCGATAGCACCTCCGGGCTTACCGGGCCGAGAAATTTCTGCGACTTTGGTGTACAACTTTCCTGTAATCCTCGTTTTTCATACCCTAGAAAGATAAACAATCGTTTTATAGGCTTTGTTTTCTCTGGTAATTGTTCGGTAAAACCGCAGGTGAATTCCCCAGCGTGGAATTCACTGCTTCCGATCTCGGCCTTGCTCCCTATGCTTCCAAAGTAAGCATGGAACCATGCCCGCTCGGCCTCCGATAGGATTTTCCTGAACAATTACCAGAGAACCTGAAGACATGCTGGGACCACTTTGGCTAGGGCTCCGGCCGAGAAAATTCCAGCGAAGCGGCGGGTATGTCTGACCGAGCCTGGAGGTTAACTTTCAAATTACATCTTCCGGACCACCCCCACGACCCGACCCCTTATCTCTACCTCGGACGGGTCCTTAACAATGGTCTCGTAATCCGTATTGGCTGGTTCCAGGTGAATTTTCTCACCCAGCCGGGATAGCTTCTTAACGGTACCTTTTTCACCTTCCAAGACTGCCACAACGGTATCTCCAACTTCGGCCGTAGGCTGCTGTCGGACAATTACCAGATCGTCCCGATAAATTCCGGCTTCAACCATCGATTCACCGTCAACTCGCAGGGCGAAAAGCCCTTCCTGGTTGGGGAACATTTCCTTCAGGTCCAGAAGCCCCTCAACGTTCTCCACCGCCAGCGTTGGTTCACCCGCCACGACTGAACCGACAACCGGAACACCTTCTCCTTCACCGAACAACTTCTCAGTTTTTTCTTTAACCGGACTGATACCCCGGGCCTGTCCCTCGATCCTCTCTATCCAGCCCTTTTTCTCCAGCGCACTCAGGTGATCGAACACACCCTTCGTGGAGCTAATGGAAAACTTACGCCCGATCTCGCGAATAGTCGGAGGGCGCGAGGTTTCCTCTATCGTCTCGTGAACGTACTCCAGAATTTCGTACTGTCTCTTGGTCAAATTAGCTTTGTACATGATCTGAGCTTATATTACTAAACTTTTGTTTAGTATACAAGGGTCGGGTAATTTACCTTTACGGAAGCCCCCCTGAAACCTTTAATCAAAAGGGGTTTCGGTTGGAATTTTATATAAGCGGTGAAGAGGAAACCATATTTGACAAAATTTATAGTTGAAAATATCCCGTTTATTTGGTAGATTAAATATACCTCCCGGAGGGGTGGTCGAGTGGCCGAAGACGACGGCTTGCTAAGCCGTTGCTGAGATGAAACTCAGCCGTGGGTTCGAATCCCACCCCCTCCGCCACAAACCTTATTCCCGCATCTCTTTCTATTATTAACCCGGTTCTTTCACCCACGGCGGATTTAGCCATCTTTTCCAAATAATTGCTCTCTGCCCTTTCTTTATTGTAAGGCGACAAAGCAAGCCATGCCCCGGCGATTGTTAGTGGAAGGTCTTTATCGAGATTACTTTCTAAAAAAAGCAGGCGGGCCCCATTTCCCGCGCTGATTGTCTTTATCGAGACTACCGGCCGGGCGCGGGGGCCCGGCCTGCTTCGTTTAAAAGGAAACTGGTCTGCTCTTGTTTATTAACGGGGAGAGCGGTCTTGTATGGGAAGGCGAACGTTTCGGGAGGGCGTGGAAGCCCTCCCTGCTATTTTTAACGGAGGCGTAGACAACGGCCCGGTTTCCGGGGTGTTTTACAGGCCTTTTGGGGACCGTTCAGAAAAATCCCATCGGAGGTCGAGAAATTTCCAGCGAGGCGGCACATAGTCCGTCATCTGCTCTTACCCACTTACCTGGCAACTGATTTGACATGTTAAACTCAGCAGTAGACGAAATCCGGCAGCCAGGTAAGTGGGGAAGAGCCTGGAGAGAAAGGTTTGGGTAACCCTAACTCTAACTACGATAAATACTTAGTAGTCGATCTTGAGCAGAAACAACTCCGTTTGAGCACGCGAGTCGGAAATTTCTCGGCCCGGGAAGCCCGGAGGAACTATCGACCGGCCACGGGGACCCGGCCTGCTTTGTGTGTGTTAAAGGATAGAGCCGGGCCCGCTCTGCCTCGACGTTCAGCTTCGACTGAAAAGGGTTTTCCAATTGGCGAGCAATATTGTACTGACGCTTTCCAAATCGTAATATAGCTTGAGGAAGGTAAAAGGATAATTGTTTCAAAAGGATAGTGAGCGCAGGAGAGAAAACCGATGAAAATATTAAAGTTAGTTCTTCTAAAAGTAATTGAGGTCTATCAGAAAGCGATTTCGCCCGGTCTCTCCGACACCTGTCGATTCTACCCGAGCTGCTCCGAATACAGCAAACAGGCAATCGAAGAATACGGGGCGATAAAAGGTATCTACCTGGCGATTAAGCGAGTTCTGAGATGCCACCCGCTAAACTCCGGGGGCTATGACCCTATCCCGAAAGAGGAAGGTGAAGAAGAAAAATCTTAAAGGAGGTAATATTTTATTCCGTCACTATCTTAGATAAGTCGCCGAGCTTAAGAAATGGTTCTTTTACATTTAACAAAAAGTTAATCCTATTCTCTCGTTGGTCCTCGTCGTCGGCCATAACCATGACGTTATCAAAGTATTCGTCTATAGGATCTTTCAAATCTAAAATTTCTTCCGTCATTTCTCCGTAGGATTGTTCCCGGGCAAGTTCTTCCAGTACTTCCATCTTTTCCGTAATCCTGTTCCAGAGATCCTTCTCCTGGGGCAGCTGAAAGACCTCCGGGTTGACTTCACCTTTTTCTCTACCCTCAGTAATATTCACTATTCTCGTGAACGAATCGACGAGATTCTTCATTGTCTGTTTTTCTTTGAAACTCTCGAGGGCCGTTGCCCTGAGGTAGGAATCGTAAAAGTTAAGACCTTCCCCGGTACTTACCGCATTTACGACATCGTATTGTATATCGTAGACCCGTTCCAGGACCCGCTCAAGTCTTTCCCGAAAGTAACCTTTAAGGCTTTCTACTGCTTCGCCAGTTCCTTCCATCTCGTATAAAGTCCCGGCATACTCGATTAAATCAGATATATCGAGGTTTATCTCCCTATCGATAAGCGTCCTTATTATGCCATCGGTTTTTCTTCGAAGTCCGTAGGGGTCTCTGGTTCCGCTTGGTTCTTCCCCGATAATAAAGGAACCAAGTAGCGTATCCAGCTTGTCGGAGATACTGGCCACGATTGCGGTTTTATTTTCCGGGGGATCGTCCTGAGTATTCCTGGGCCTGTAGTGCTGCCTGATCCCCTGGACTACTTCCCCTGGCTCCCCATCGAGCTCGGCGTAATAAGCTCCAATAGTCCCCTCTAGAGACGGGAACTCGTCCACCACTTCCGTAACGAGATCTGCTTTGGATAACTGGACCGTTCTGTCGGCAAGCTCCGCGTCAGCCCCGTCTAGCGTTGAGGAAAGCTGCTCAGCTACTTTCCTCATTCTGTCGACCTTGTCGTGTATCGACCCCAGTTTTTCCTGAAACGTTACGGACTTCAATTCGCCCAGGTATTCATCCAGGGGGCGCTCTCTGTCGTGACTAAAGAAAAACTTGGAGTCTCTTAATCTTGCGTTTATTACCGACTCGTATCCTTGCTTCACCCTGTCCGTTTCGTCACCGGGCCCGTCTCTGAACCCGATAAAAGTAGAAATAGGCTCACCTTCCGAGTCGAGGAGCGGTATCAACCGGGCCTCGCCGGTAAGTGTCTTGAACAATAGTTCCGCAGGAAGGTCGAGAAATTTATCCGGAAAACTACCGCTGACAATCGCAGGGTATTCGAGTGTATTGGAAAGCAACTCAAGGAATTCTTGCCCCGAAGCCATCGAAGCACCAACCCCGGTTGTAACTTTTGAGACCTGGGCTTCCATTTTTTCCAACCTGGTCTCCGGATCGGGAATTACGTAATTCCCCTTTAGCTTCTCCTCGTACTGGCCAGGATTATCCAGAGCAACTTGTTCGCTTCCATGTAGTCTGTGCCCTCTCGTAATCCCGGAAGCCTTTACGTGCCCGATGGCGAGACCCACTTCCTTCGAACCCAGAAGGCAAGTTATCCATCGTATCGGCCTGATAAACCTGACCGACGAGTCGTCCCAGCGCATCTTTTCGGGCTGCTCCAGGTTCTTGGTCACCGACGATAGCAGGTCCGGAAGCAACTCACCGGCTTTTTTTCCTTCCACCTTCTCGTCAACGAAAAAATAGGTGCCGTCTTCAGTTTCTTCTAAGTAAAGGTCGTCTTCCGTCGCCCCGTGCCCCTGGGCAAACTTTTTCGCGGCGATTGTATAATTACCATCTTCGTCTAGCCCGATCCCCTCGGACGGCCCTCGGTGTTTTTCTAGCCTATCTTCCTGGCGTTCCTGGAGGTCCTTTATCCGTACTGCCAGCCTTCGTGGAGTATAGAACAGCTCAGTTTCCCCGAAGTCCAGCCTCTCGCCTTTTAAACTTTCCCGCAAATCCTCCTCTAAGTTTTCGGCAACTTCTGGAAGAAAAGCGGGCGGGATTTCCTCCGTTCCCAGTTCAAATAATAGGTCTTCGCTCATCGGGGGTATCCTCCAGACTTTTAACGTACTGAGAAGCTACGGCTTCAGCCAGATTCCTGATCCCTCTTATATACTTTTCCCTCTCCGTGACGCTTATGGCATTCCTGGCCAATAGAATATTGAAATAATGGGCGGCTTTTAAAGTCATGTCGTAAGCGGGATAGAATAGGTTTTCTTCCAGGCATTTTTTCGCTTCTCGCTCCGCAATTTTGAACAATTCCTGGTTATCGTCGACGCTCGCCAGATCAAAATTGTATGAAGAAAACTGGCGTTCCTTTTCCTGAAAAATCCTGCGGTAGGAAAATTGATCGTTCCAATCCAGGTCGTAAACACTTTCCGTGTCCTGAATGAAAGTTGCAATACGCTCAAGGCCGTAAGCGAGCTCCACACAGACGGGGTCCAGATCTATCCCGCCAACTCTCTGAAAGTACGTGAACTGGGTAATCTCAAGGCCGTCGATCCAGACCTCCCATCCGGTCCCTCTCGCGCCCAGTGAAGGTGACTCCCAGTTGTCATCGACAAATCTCACGTCGTGAGCGGCCAGATCTATTCCTATATACTCAAGGCTCTCGAGATAGAGTTCCTGGCTCTTCTCCGGTGGAGGTTTAAGGACTACCTGATACTGGTGGTGTTGCCGGACCCTGATAGGGTTCTTTCCATACCTTCCGTCGGGAGGTCTTCGGCTTGGCTCTACATAGGCAACTTTAAGAGGGTCCGAACCCAATGAACCGAAAAAAGTTCCCGGATTAAAAGTTCCAGCTCCGGTCTCGACGTCGTAAGGCTGAATAACCAAACAACCTTGCTTTCTCCAGTATTCCTCGAATTTTGCAATAAGGCCTTGAAGATTCATGCGTTAATTACTGACTTCATCCTCTGCGATATCTACAAGGTGATCGAACGTCTCCGGGTCCCTTACGGCGATATCGGCGAGCATTTTCCTGTTAAGCTCGACGTCGGCCTTATTCAGCCCACCCATAAACTTCGAATAGGAAAGACCTCTATTGCTTGAAGCTGCTCCTATCCTCGTGATCCACAACTTCCGGAACTCTCTCTTCTTTCTCCGTCTATCTACGTAGGCATTCTTAAGTGCCTTCATCACGGATTGTTTTGCTATCTTATAACAGTTCCTTCGCTTGCCGTAGAAGCCTTTCGACCGCTTGAGAATCTTCTTCCTCGATTTTAGTCTTGAATTTCCTCTTGTTGCCCTGGGCATAAGTTACCTCCGAATTATACCAAATTATCCAGTTCTGATTTGTTAAATACTAAGATGATAGTAGCTTTTCCAGGTTCTTCTTGGTTTTACCCTTTACTTCCTTGTCCTTTCGGGCGTCCCTTTTGTTTGATGGTTTCTTCTTAGTCCTCTTGTGCACGTAACCTGATTTCTTGTGAGTCAGCTTACCGTTTTTTGACTTCTTGAATCTCTTTGCAATTCCTTTGTGTGTTTTCTTCTTCGGCAAATTAATCTCCTCCTGGTTTTAACAGCATCTGAACGACTTGACCCTTCTGAGTTGGCTCCTGGTCTACTTCTCCTACTTCCTGAACTTCCTCTTTTATATCGTTCAAAAGATCGTAGCCTCTGTCCTTGTGCGCTTTTTCTCTGCCCCTAAAGAAGACCGTAGCTCGAACTTTGTGCCCGTCCTTGAGGAACTTTTTGATATGGTTTACCTTGGTATTGAAATCGTGTTCCTCTATCTTGATGGAAAACTTTATTGTCTTTAACTTCTTCTTTTTTTGCTGTTTTTGTTTCTTCTTTTGCTGCTTGTACTTGTACTTTCCGTAGTCAAGAATCTTTGCTACGACCGGGTCTGCTTCCGGTGCAACTTCCACGAGATCTAAATCTCGCTCCTCCGCCTCCTTTAAGGCGTCCTCCAGACTCATGACTCCGACCTGTTCTCCGTCTTTATCGATAACCCTTACCTCTCCTGCAGTAATTTCGTGATTAACTCTAGTGTCGTTAGAGATTTTCTCCCTCCTTGATGTAAAAAATTAGCTTTCCGATACTTCTTCCGGTACCACTCTGTAAAGATCTTTTTCGCGGATAAAATTTCGAACCCTTTCCGGTACCATCCCGTCTACGGGTTGTCCTTCCATTATCCTTTCTCTCACTTCCGTAGAGGAAAGCGATATTTCACTCATATTTAGAAACCTCAAATCCTTTTCTTCAAAGATATCCTTTTCGAAATCTCCTTTCAGGATACCCCCTCTGGGAGCCACTATGAAGGGGCAGCTATCAAGCAACTTTTCCGGCTCCTTCCACGTATCTATATTTATAAGGTTATCAGCCCCGACGATAAAGGCAATTTTTCCGTAGACTTCCTTCATCTCTTTTAACGTGTCAATTGTATAAGAAGGCCCCTTACGATTGATCTCAACCGAAGAAACCTCCAGGTCGTCTTTTCCCTTTATAGCAATCTTAACCATCTCGTATCGCACATCAGCTTCGGTCATGCCCTCCTCGGATTTGTGGGGAGGATGTTTCGACGGTATTAGTATTACCTTGCTCAGGTTCATCTGGGCCAGGGACTGCCTTGCTACTTCCAGATGAGCGTTGTGAATCGGATCGAAAGTCCCTCCAAACAGGCCAACTCTAGAGCACGAGCTCAAACTCCATGCCTCCAATTTCAATTATGCTTCCGTCACGGGCTCCTTTCTCCTTCAACTTACTGATGACACCCTGTTTTTCCAATCTTCGGTGGAAATAATCGGGTGCATCTTCAGTGGAAAAGTCAAGCTTTTGCGCCAATTTCTCTATTTCCCGCCCCTCGACGACGTATTTATCCTCCTTCTGTAAGACTCTAAAGCCGCTCTCTCCCTCAAACCGATAAACCTTGTGGTCCCCGCGCGCCGCTTTCTCCCTTTCCTCTCCGACTCTCTCGTCCTGATGCTGCAATAACTCGTAAGTTTCTTTAACCAGTTTATCTATGCCTTCTCCCGTTGCCGCGGAGATGGGGTATAACTCGAGACCTTCTTCATCAAATCTCTTTTTTTGTCCATCAACTTCCTCAGGGTCAACTAGATCTATCTTGTTACCGGCGACGATTTCCGGAGTTTCTTCGAGGGAACTGTCGTATTCCCGGAGTTCGTTCCGAAATACCTTCCAGTCTTCCAGAGGGTCTCTTCCTTCAATTCCCGAGATATCTACCATGTGAATCAATACTCTCGTCCTTGTTAGGTGTTTCAAGAATTGATCACCAAGACCCTTACCTTTATGTGCACCTTCAATTATCCCCGGTATGTCGACGGCTACGAACTCGTTCCATTCGTCCACCGCCACCACACCCGGATGGGGATCCATCGTGGTAAAGTGATAATTCCCGATCTTAGGATTCTGAGCGGAAATCTTGGAGATCAAGCTTGATTTACCTACATTGGGAAATCCGACTATTCCAACGTCAGCTAGCATTCGCAGCTCCAGGCGGAGATACCTCTCCTCTCCCTTTTCTCCCAACTCCCGAATCCGAGGAGCGGTATTTTTCGAAGAAGAGAAAGCCCTGTTCCCTCGACCGCCGGAGCCACCACTGGCTATCAGGATCTCCTGACCCTGCTCGTTTAGATCGGCGAGCTTCTCGTCGGTTTCCCCATTAAAGATCATAGTTCCCACAGGAACTTCAATATAAAGATCTTCTGCGGACTTGCCGGTTTTGTCCTGAGTACCACCTTTCTCTCCGCTATCGGCACGAAAAGTGTTCTTCTTGTCGAATCTGAGTAAGGTATTTACGCTCCTGTCGGCGCGAAGATATACATTCCCACCTTTTCCGCCGTTGCCTCCGTCCGGTCTTCCGTGGCGCTGTCCAAGCTGATTTTCGAAGCTTATTATACCGTGCCCACCGTCACCTGCTTTAACCGTTATGGTAGCTTCGTCTACAAACATACCCTATCAAATCCTGTCCCTTGTCACCGGTGGCACAAAGTAAAAGTTGGAGTGATTTTTAGGAGGGAGGAACGACACTTATATACTTGTCTCCTGATCCTTCGAACTTCACCTGACCGGAAACTTTAGCAAAAATAGTATGGTCCCTTCCCATTCCTACGTTTTCTCCTGGTTTAAACTTCGTTCCTCTTTGCCTGACTATAATATTTCCGGGTTCTACCCATTCGTCCCCGAACTTTTTTACGCCCAGTCGCTTACCGGCCGTATCGTGAACGTTTTGCGTAGAACCACTACTTACTTTATGAGCCATTTTATCTCCCCTCGTTTAAGAAGAAATGCTATCTATCCTAACCTTCATATAAGGCTGTCTGTGACCTAGTTTTCTTCTCTGGCCTTTCCTCTTCTTGTAGGTAAATACGGTAACTTTTTCCTCTTTGTCGTTTTCAACTATCTCCCCTTCTACGACGGAATCTTCGAGGTAAGGTCTTCCTACTTCCACTCCTCCTTCATCGTTCACCATTAGTACTTTGTCGAATTTGACCGTTTCCCCGACTCCTTTTCCTTTCAACTTTTCTACCTTTAACTCTTCCTCGGGTTCGACTCTATACTGTTTACCGCCTGTTTCTATAATTGCATACATTGTTTCCTCCAGATTCTAATTTACGTTTCCACTGATTTTCAACCCTGCCGCTCTATAGCGCCGGGAATTTAGGCTATTTCTGCTCCCGGATCGAGTTCTTTGTCGAGACCGAGCAGGGCTAGTTCTTCTCCTTCAGCCGCAAGTAGCATGCACTCTGATTTTTCTCCGTGAATTGTAGCGGGCTCGAGATTCGTCAGCACTACTACCTGTCTGTCTTCGAGATCGGCAACTTCGTAATGGTTTTTTAATCCTGATACAGTCTGAAGTTCGTCGAATCCAACGTCCACCTTGATCTTGTACAGCCGGTCGGCACTCGGCATTTCATCTACGTTTACGATTCTACCAACTCGCATGTCCAAAGCGTTAAAGTCATCAAAGCTTATTTTTTCTTTGCTCATCTCCTGCTCTACCTCCGTTTGCCTGGTTTTGTTTTCTACCCTTTTTTTGTATCCTTCTCTTATGCCTTCAATATCCTGTTTCTCAAGCAAGGGTCTGGGCTCAGAAAGTTTTCCTGACGGGGTCCTTTTTATCTCGTCCCAGCCCGGTTGGTCCAGATCGAATATCTCGTAAACTTCCTTTGCGAAAGATGGCACGAACGGTTCCAGCATAACTGAAATTGCCTTGGCGACCTTAAGGCTGGACAGTACCACGGTTTCATCTTCCGTCTCCCAGGGCTTCTTCTCCTGGAAATAGCCGTTCCCAAAATTGGCCAGGTCGCAGATTTCCCTTAAGGCACCGGAAAGACCTCCCGACTCGATTATCGACTCTACCTCGGAAACCGTCCGTTCTATCTTTTCGTTTACATTTTCCTCTACCTTGCCTTCCGGGATGGTTCCGTCAAACCTGGAATAAGCGAAGGAGGTAACCCTGTTTACGAAGTTGCTTACGTTATCTATAAATATATTGTTTACGGCTTTATCGAGCTCGGACCAGGAGAACTCGACGTCCTTCTTCTCGGGTCTCTGAAAAATCAGGTAGAATCTCCAGAATACCGGATCCATTAATTCCGTGGCGTCATCAGCGAAGATCCCAACTCCTTTGCTTTTTGAGAAGGACTTGCCACCCACCCAGTTCAGGTATTCTCCGGCACTTATCTGGTCCGGAAGGTGATACCCCTGCCCGGAAGCTAAAAGCTGGCCGGGAAACAGAAGAGTGTGGAAGGGAATATTGTCCTTGGCAAGAGTATAAACCTGAAAAGCGTCATCCGAAAACCAGTAATCCTCCCAGCTCTCCTCGCTTTCGTTCTTCTCAAAATACTCTATAGTAGCCGAAACGTATCCTAGAGCAGCTTCGGCCCAGACGTAAATTACCTTCTCCTCAGCACCCTCAAAGGGAGCAGGTATGCCCCAGTCTATATCCCTGGTAATGGCCCGGGGCTCGAGTCCGTCTTTAAGCATTTGATCGGTGAATCTTTTTACATTGTCCTGCCAGTCATCGTAGTTTTGACCCACGTATTTCTCCAGCCCTGGCTGAAGTTTCTCCAGATCAATATACCAGTGCCTAGTGTTTTTGAATTCAATATTCTCCCCGCCGCATATGGCGCAGTTCGGCTGAACCAGCTCCTCGGGCTCGAGGAGAGAGCCGCAGCTATCGCACTGGTTTCCGTGGGCTCCGTCCGAACCGCATTCAGGACAGGCCCCTTCTATAAACCTATCGGCAAGGAACCTCTGGCAATCATGGCAGTAGGCCCTTTCCTCCTCCTTGGAAAGTATGTATCCCTCGTTATCCATCTGCCTGTGTATCTCCTGGACGAATTCTTCGTGTGTCGGATTCGTGGTAATGGTATAATTATCGAACTCTATCCTGAAGTTCTCCAGTATCTCGAGTATCTTTTCGTGCGTCTCGTTCGCCAGCTCTTCCGGCTCCATATTTTGCCTTTCCGCCTCGAATTCGATCCTGGTGCCGTGCGCGTCCGAACCGGAAACGTAAAGTACGGAATGACCCTTCAGCCTGTAATAACGAGAAAACACGTCGCCCGAGAGTAAGGAGGTCTGGATGTTTCCAAGATGAGGCATCCCTGACGCATAGGGCCATGCGCTACAAATTAATACGTTATTTTTTTCGTCGTTCATTGGATAAAAACTCTCCCAAATAAAAAGGTTCACTTACCAGCTGAAGGCGGGTTAATAACTTGTAGATTTTAGGATAACCAATCAGCTATTACAAGCCAGTGGTGGGCCGGAGGCAATACAGCAATCGTCATTGTTCGTTCAAACTTTTAAACCTTTCCTCGCCCGAATATATCGATAGCCTTCCCCCGCGAACAAAACCGACCATTGCCAGTCCGGTAATTCTTCCCATTCTTACTGCAAGAGTAGTAGGAGCAGAGCGGGATGCGACTTTCGAAATCGAGCTACGGATCGCTTTTGAAACCATTTCCGAGGATAACCTTCCACTGGTCAATAGGACTAACTCTTTCGGATCCCGACCGTCAATAACTGACTTGCCTATCACCTTATCCACGGCATTGTGTCGCCCTATGTCTTCCGCCAGATAGTCTATCCCGCCGGGACCTGCCAGGGCTGCCGTGTGAGACCCACCGGTTTTCTTGAAAAGTTCAGCCTTTTTCTGAAGCTCTTTCATGAGTTCGGTCAGTTGAGGGATCTCCGGAAAGAACCCGGTCTCGGTTTCTTCTACTTTAAGATCTCCCAGCTTTTCTACTACTGCCCTTGCGTTGCCACAGCCAGAAGTCAATGCTCTCTTTTCTGAAAAATAAGCTTCCAGGTCCGCGTTATCGGTCTCTATCCGCATCTCAACCAGTTGTGCTTCCGGCTCGTAGTCTATCTCGTTTAGGTCTTTCCGTCTCTCTATTAACCCTTCGGTCCTCAAATACCCTACGGACAGGGCTCTATGGTCTTCGGGACTGCACATCAGCGTAACCAGAGCCCGGTCATTGACAACCAGGTCCAGGGACGACTCGACCACTATATCGTCGCTAATCCTTTTTGTTTGCCCGCTTTCCCACCTAACTATTTCTTTCTCTTCGGATCTAGCCACTCTTACCTCCTGAAAGCTGAAACGAGAAACTTCACGTTGAATTTAAGTTTACCGAAATCGCCCGGCTTTTCACATCCCTAGATAGTAACCAGCGACAGTCGAGGAGAAAAAATAGCGGTTTTTGCCCTTCCACCAACTATTGGATAGAATTAATGGTAAAGAAAGAGCCGGACCTTGCCGGGGAGGTAGGAGGAGTGAAAAAAGTTCTCCAGACTTCTTCAATCGTTATTCTTGGCCTCTTATTTTTAGTTTACCCCGGTCGGGCCCAGGATAGGGGTCCGGCCCCTGAAGGGATAATAGCGAAACCGCCAGAATCCTCCGCCCTGGAGGTTGAAATCGAACTCACCAGGTCCCGTTATCGTCCGGGCGGGGAAGTAGAAATGAAAATAGGTCTTACTAAAAAGGCGTATCTTTACCTTTATAATATCGACACGGAGGGGAGAGTCAATCTACTTTTCCCCAATAAATACGATAAAAACAATCGTGTGGGTCCTGGAAACTTCACTCTGCCCGGCAATGGTTATAGTTTCGTCACCGGAGGGAAAGAAGGAACCGAGTACCTGGGGGCAATAGCCAGCACCAAGCCTCTTGGACTTTTTACTTCGATAGACCAGGCAGAGTTTAAGGAAAACCCCTTTCCCAGACTTTCCCGTAGCGCTCAATCTTTTGCCCTTACGGGGAAGGAG
This sequence comes from Candidatus Bipolaricaulota bacterium, assembly GCA_018335015.1. GTDB lineage: Bacteria > Bipolaricaulota > Bipolaricaulia > M55B111 > M55B111 > JAGXLP01. The sequence goes on along the minus strand of JAGXKX010000002.1, from coordinate 54,943 downwards.
AAAATATCTTCGGATGTCTCCCAGAATGACTGGGCAACAACTTGGGCCATGGTCAAGGTAACAAAAAGGCTGTCGGACTTATCGGTGGACTCTTCCCCGCAGAGTGCCGAGGTCTACGTGGACGGGAACTTCGTGGGCACGACGCCGGGAACGGTCTCGGTAGAGCCGGGAACCAGAGAAGTAACTCTAAAACGCTCCAACTACGAGCACTGGTCCACTACCGTTTTAGTTCAGCCCTATAAGAAAAAAAGAATTGAGGCTGACCTTCGACCCACCACGATAACCCGATTAACCGTAAAATCGACACCAAAAGGGGCGGATGTATACGTGGATGGCAAGTTCCAGGGAAAGACCCCGGTAAGTTTTTTCACGGAAAGCGGCAACAGGAAGGTCAGGGTAAGCAAGCAGGGATACGAGGTCTGGGAGGAAGTTATAGATATCCAACCCTACCTTAACAGGAACCTCGAAATCAATCTACGTAATATTAAGTTCTCCCGGGTCTCGGTAGAATCGTCGCCTTCGAAAGCCAGTCTCTACGTCGACGGGACTTACAGAGGGACAACGCCAACTGAGCTCAGACTTCAGGCAGACAAACGCCTGCAAATGGTTCTGAGAAAAAAAGGCTACGATCAGTGGGAACGGGTTTTAACCCTAACCCCGGAGCGGGAAAAGAATATTAGTGTTAATTTACGGCCGCCGGTGGAAAAGGAACCTGATTCCCGGACCGGCAAACCGGAACTAAGTCTGAGGTTCAACGGGGGAGGAATATTTGGATACGTTTTTTCGCTCGGATCAGAAATAGAGGTGAACAACTTCGTATTCGGCGTTTCCTTCCGAACGACGGGAAACCCGGAGGTTTTCCAGGAAATAAACTGGGTGTCAGGTTCCTGGGAAGGAGTTGAAGTCCTGAATTACGGTCCAGAATTGGAAGGAAACTTCGGATACGAACTGGATTTATTTCGAGGGTTTCACCTAAGAATTGGTTCCGGTCTGGCCCTTCAGCCCAAGGCCCACCTTGAACCCCTGGAAAGCCAAACCAGTAACCTCGGCAACATTAGGCCTATGTTTGAAATAAAAAGGGACGCACGTCTTGGCATAGACCCCCATTTAACGGTTCACGGCGGCATAGGTGTTGATGGTGATCGATATTCGATAGACTTAATTTTCCACAATCGCCGCGGGCCAGTTCTCAATTTCGGATTCAAATTTTAACGGGTTCGGTCGGAGGTTATTCTTCTTTTCTCTTATACAACCAGTTGTCCGCTTCTTTAAGAGATTCTTCGATGTCTCTGTTTTCCGGTGAATCCCAGACGGCAGTTCCAACGGTAAGACCGAGTTCCTCATCAATAAGGTCAGAATACCGATTCCATCTTTTGACTTCTTTTTCTAACCTTTCTACAATACTTTCCAGGTTGTCATCGAACTCGGGGATGAAAATTAGGAACTCGTCTCCCCCGTACCTGACGATTGTGTCCGCCCCCCTCATCGTTTTCGACAAAACATCCGAGACCTCCTGCAATACCTTGTCCCCGATCAGGTGAGAATAGTTATCGTTTATCCGTTTAAAGTCGTCCAGGTCGACCATCAATAAAGCGACGGCTCCTCCGTACCTCTTTACCCTCTCTTCCTCTTTCTGCAAAACTTTTTCTAAGAATCTTCGATTGTACAGGCCCGTGAGCGGGTCCCGTATCGCTTGATCCTTTAACTCTTTCTCCAGCCCCACTCTCTTTAATTCCCCAAGAAGATGGTCCGCCAGTATTTCTACTAGCTCCACGTCCCCTTCATTAAAAGCACCGACTTTCGTCGATACCACCTGCATTACGGCTATGTCGCCTATAGGAACGCTGATGAAACCGTGAAAATTATCTTTCGTCGGCCTGGCATCGGCTCGGTTCTGGACGTCATCGCCCCATATAGTTTCACCACTCTCCGCCGTCTTTCCGCCAATTCCTTCGCCCACTTGTCCGGTTACAGTATCGTCAGGCTTGATTTCAGCCGAGTTCGCCTGGGGCACAAGTTGGTCTCCTTCAACCCGGTCGATAGAGCACAGCTCGTATTCCAGTATCTCCTGCAAAGTTTCAACCGCGGTTTCAAACAATTCTTCCTCGGTTTCACATGTTTGAGTTCTATCCACGGCTTTGTGTAGCCCCTTCATTTTTCTCCTCGACTCTTCCAGTCGATTCATTCTTTCCAGCCCCCTCAGGGCTACGTCCACTTCCGCAGTTAGTATAGTGATCATCTCTCTGTCTCGGACGGAAAAAGCGTCGAGTTCATCGTCCTCGATATTCAGTACTCCATAGGACTTCCCTTCCACTGATATCGGTACCGCGAACTCCGATTTTGTTCGGGATTCAGCGGTCGCGGGAATATACCGGTCGTCTTCTTCGACGTCCGGTACGTAAATGGACCGGTTCTCGGTGAAAGCCGCCACAGTGACAGAGGAATGGTCAAGAGAAAGCAGTCTACCCCTGGCTTCAGATTGACCTTCTCGTCCCACGACTATCTGGAGCCCTCCCTCCTTTCGTTCCAGTATACTCGTATTATCAAAACCAAATACTTCATCTATTCCGTCAAGAATTAACCGATATAGCTCGTCCTTGTCCTTCGCCAGAACAAGGTCTCGCGATATTCTCTCTACTGCTTTCAGTTTTCTTTCGGTTTCCTTCTGTTCGGAAATATCCGATATCGAGGCCACGCTCTTTTTCGTTTCCGGAATCATATCTATACTTACGAGCACTTCTTTTACGTTATCATACCTATCTACGAAGAGGGTCTCGTACCTATTGGGGGCTTCCTCGGGCTCCTCCCTCCTCCTGCGGTGATAGTCCTTCATCAAGTCTAGCTTGGCCTCGGCAAAAAACTCCGTCCAGCTCTTTTCCCCTTCAATTTCACCTTTACTATACCCTGATAGGTTTTCAAACTCTTTGTTGGCGGCTGAGATAGTGGTATCGCTTTCAATGATAATTGTCGCAGTGCCGGTATTTTCAAACACAGCAGAGTACCTTAGCTCTAAGGAGTCAGTTTTAAATTTTCCTTTATCGGACTTCATAGATGCTTCATTCCTTGTTTAGTTGCAAAAATAGTTAAATTTCCCGAACTATTTCCACTTCGGCGCTACGAGTAAATCTCAACGCGGAGGGTTTCTGGACCGACACTTTAGTTCTGGCAACACCGTCTTCAGCCAGAGCAATCCTCGCGATTTCTTCTGCCAGAGATTCAATAAGTTTGAACTCCGAATTCACTGCCATCTCGTATATCTCGTTCTTTACCTTGCTGTAATCTACGGTACGCTCTAACTCGTCCGCGCTTCCGGCTACGGAGACGTCAGTGAACAGAGTTACGTTGACGATGACTTCTTGCTTGGATTCCCTTTCGTAATCCTCTGTACCGATAATCGTCCTTATGGATAAATCGTTGATCTTTATCCTGTCCATCTCAACCCTCCAGCTCGTGAAGTAAGTTTCTACCCCCGTCTATATACAGAATCTGCCCGGTCACGAAATTCGTCTTCAAGAGGTAAGAGACGGCCCGAGCTACGTCTTCCTCTCGGCCCCGTTTCTTTAATGGAACCCGGTCTGTCCTGTTTCTCAAGTACTCCTCGTCGAGACCTTCGGGAGGTGTGATCAACCCGGGAGCAACTCCATTGACTGCAAATTCCGGAGCGAACTTCAACGCCATCATTTTTGTCATCCTCGCCAGCAGTACCTTACTAAAATAATAACCGGCATGATCCCAATCGTACCCGGCCACACGGGTATCTAGGATATTGACTACCTTTCCACCTTCATGCGACTTTACGAAAGACCTAGCCAGGTAAAAAGGCGCCCAGCTATTGATTCGAATGTTATCGACCAGTTCTGCGAACTCTAGTTCTTCCAGGCTTCCTCGGGGAAACACGGCCGCGTTATTGACCAGATAGTCTATTTTACCGGCCTTTTTAGTTGCCTCGGGTATTAACCCGTTCAGGTCCGTCGCGTCTTTTAAGTCAGCCTGTAATAAAGGAGCCCCGACCCCAACCTCCCGCAATTTGTCGTGTAGCTCTGCGGCCTCTTCCGAAGACGTCCTGTAATGTATTACGACGTTCACGCCTTCCTCGGCAAGAGAAAAGGCGATTTCTCGACCGATCCGCCTGGCAGCACCGGTAACCAAGGCCGTAGTTTCACTCAAAAGGTTTACCTCCTGAAAACATTCACGGACTATGACTCCGAGAAAATTGCTGGGCCAACCTAATCTTTTTAATTATCGGCTACTCGACTAAAATCCTTTACCATCGCATGAAAGCGAAACTTAATTTACGAAGGTTGACTTCATTTTTTACCACTGGCTTCCTGCCCTTTACCTGGCAACTGTTTAACCTTTAAAGTTTAGCAGTAGCCAGAATCCGGCAGCCAGGTAAGGGACAGGAAGTAGCTATTCGGACCAATCAGACAAATCCGCCGTTGTGAAAGAACAGAGTCAAAGGACTTTAACCACGGGCCACCTGTTTTAGGATCCGTTTAGCCAATCTTCCCGACGAGTTCCTCTCTCGTAAAGCTTTCTTCGCTTTTTATTAGGTCGCGCGCATCGCCCTTCGCTCCCCAAACTCCAAGCAATAGAACCCCTTTGACCTTTCCGTCCCCGGAGAGATAGTAACCGACTCCCTTTTCTCCTTTCTTCTTCCAATCGACGAAGTTATTTAAGTTAGAATTCACTTCTCCTACTGCTTCAAACCCGAAATCGAACAGATCTGAGAAAAAGTAGGGAACGTAATTGTAAGCTTCTTCGGCACCAGCCATATTTCGCCCGGCCAGCTTCCCTTGACTCTTGGCGTTATCCCAGTGCTCCACCCGAGTACTTTCACCCAGATCGGTAAACGGAAAGTACGCGTTGTCACCGGCCGCGTAAATATCAGTATCTGAGGTCTGGAGATATTTGTCGACTTCTATCCCGTCAAAAACTTTCAGCTCGGCCCCCTTTGCCAGATCGTCTTCGGGGGAAATTCCTATTCCCACGATCAGCAGGTCGCCCTGAAGTATCTTTCCCTGATCGGTTTTTACCTCGAATCCGTCAGATTCTTTTCTGAACCGAACCGGTTTATCTCCCGCAACCACGTTCACTCCCCGGTCCTCGTAGTCTCGCTGGACTACCGCCGCTAGTTCCTTCGGAAACACTCTCTCCAGCAAATAATCCTCCGGAAAAACCATGGAAACTTCTATATCGTTAAGGTTGAGGCCGGCCGTAATCTCCGACCCGATAAAACCGCCGCCTATCACCACTGCCCGATTTGCACTTTTCATACCTTCACTCAGCGAACGGTAGTCATCCAGATACCTATAGTAATTGGCTCCTTCGAGTTGCCCGCCGGGAATATCCAGCTTCCTGGGAGACCCTCCGGTGGAAAGCAGTAACTTTTCGTATTCATAACTTTCACCACGGCTATTGGTGACCAGATTGTTATCGGGGTCAATCTCGGTAATTTCGGTCCCCAGTTCCAGCTCAACTTCATGCTCGGTGAAATAAGCTTCGTCCTCGATGCTTATTTCTCCTACTGTTTTATCACCAAGCAACAGGTCCTTTGATAGCGGTGGCCGGTTATAGGGAAACTCTTCTTCCTCGCCGACAAGCAGGATCGATCCTTCCTGGTCTTCTTCTCGAACCCCTTTTACTGCAGAAGCACCCGCCAGGCCAGCTCCAACTATAACGTAATCAAATTTTTGCATATTTTACCTCCTCCTTTCATTTGCAAGCCAGAACCATAAAATTCACCGGAAAATATATTTTAAACTAAAATACAACCCAGGACTAACATCGGTAATTCTATATTCACAAAGATTCTAGGGTAAAGAAGGGGAATCTGGCAAATGAGCGCGTTCAAAAAATGGTTTTTCGTCTTGAACTTAGTTCACACAATTATCGGGTTTTTGATAAACCCCGAAACTCACCACTCGGAAAGAGCATCTTTCAAAGCGTCCAGGGATAAAGAAACACAGTTTCTTCTCATCTTGGGTGGATTTCCCATATTATCTACCAGATCGTCTAAAGTTAACTCCGAAGCCTCTCCGACACTTAATCCCCTGACCATCTGAGTAAGTATTGAGGCGGCACCGATGCTGAGCACGCAACCGTGACCGTCAAATTTCACTTTACTGATTTCGTCTCCTTTTAGCTTTAACTGCAGGGTAATTCTGTCCCCACAGTTTGGATTTTCCTCCGTCACGCTGAAATCGGGGTCATCCAATTTACCCTTATTGTATGGGTTTTGATAATGGTGCAACACGTCTTGGTTATAAATCTTTGGCTTGTCCTTCATTTTTCACCACCCAGGATTTTTTTCGCTTCTTTAACGGCGTCGATAAACCGATCGACGTCCTCGGAAGCGTTGTAGACGTAAAAACTCACCCGGGCCGAAGAATTTAGTCCCATTACTTCGTGCAGGGGCTGAGCACAATGAAGGCCTGCTCGGATGGCGATATTGTCGAGAGAGTCAAGCGCGGTGGCCAGGTCATGCGGATGAATTCCTTCAACGTTAAACGAGACAAGGCCTCCCCGAGGTTCACCCTCCCGGGGACCGTATATATTGACATACGGTATCCCCGATAGCCTATTCACAGCCCTCCGGGTCAACCCGTTAACGTGTTCTTCAATCTCGGCAATCTCAAGCCCCTCCAGGTACTTCAACGTGGATCCAAAAGCAACTATTTGCGCAATCGGGGTAGTTCCTGGTTCAAATTTTTGAGGAGGATCGCTCCACTTAACCTCCCCCCGGGTAACGTTTAGAACCATTTCCCCGCCTCCAAAAGGAGGTGGCATCCGGTTAAGTAATTCTTTCTTGCCGTAAAGAACTCCCAGGCCGGTCGGTCCTAACATCTTGTGGGCGGAAAAAGTCAGGAAGTCAAGGTCGTGTTCCAAGATGTCGAACGGCCTGTGTGGCAGCCATTGCGCTCCATCCATAATCACCAGGGCATCGTTTTCGTGAGCCAGGTCCGTAATTTTTTCTACCGGATTAACAGTTCCCAGGACGTTCGAAATCCCGGGAAACCCCACGGCTACGGTCTCGGAGGATAGCTTGCTTTTGTAGTCCTCAATATCCAGTACCCCATCTTTCGTCACGTCGACGTATTCCAGTTCAAATCTCTCTGACCCATCGACCATAAACTTCCAGGGAAGAATATTACTGTGGTGGTCCATTTCGGTCACAAGTATTTTACCTTCCATATCCGACCAGAGATGTAAGGAATAAGCAATTATATTTAGCCCTTCCGTGCAGTTCTTGGTGAAAACAATTTCGTCAGGAGAGTCCGCTCCGATAAAATCGGCCACTCTGTTACGAGAGCTTTCGTACTTTTCGGTAGTCTCGTCAGCCAGGTGATAAATTCCCCTGTGGACGCTGGCGCCAAGGTTTTCGTAATAGTCTGAAAGGGACTGAATCACCGGCTCTGGAGTAAGTGTTGTGGCGGCGTTATCCAGATATATCACGTCCCGATTTTTCAATACGGGAAAGTCTCTTTTAACGTCTTTTACGTTCAACATTATTTTACGCTAAGTCCGCGCTCCTGAAATTATGTTGCCCCTATCTTGAGAACCGCTAAATCGGTTGGCTTTTTTAATATCATAAATGAATGGAAATGTAAATGCCAGAACGGTAAACACCGGATCTCAGGGGGCAGGTTTTCGTTCGGACCGACCTAAAAAGGACCCAGAACCCGGTTAACCGAGAGCGACGTCAAGAGTCATCATTATCGTGAACCCGACCATTACTCCCATTGTAGCTATATCCGCATTTCCTTCGACCTGAGCTTCAGGCACCAGTTCCTCGACCACGACGAATATCATCGCTCCCGCTGCAAAAGCGAGAGCGTAGGGTAAAAGTGGCCTAACTACTATAACCGCTATCGCTCCCAGGTAACCCGATATCGGCTCAACCACCCCGGAGAGCTGTCCGTACCAGAAACTGCGTCGCCGAGAAAACCCTTCCCTACGCAATGGTACAGAGACCGAAGTACCTTCCGGAAAGTTTTGAATTCCTATTCCGAGAGCCAGTGCCATAGCTCCTCCTAAAGTCGCAGTGGGTAAATCGGCGGCCAGTGCCCCGAAAGCTACCCCCACCGCCAGCCCCTCTGGAATGTTGTGAATCGTTATAGCCAGAATCAATAGAACGCTTCTGTGCAGACTGGTTTTTACACCCTCCGCATCCTCCATGGGAAAACCAAGGTGGAGGTGGGGCATGTACCTATCGATAACTCGAAGAAATATACCGCCAAACATAAATCCAACCGCCGCCGGGATAAAAGCGGGAAGGACCGAATCGGCAGCCATATCGATTGCCGGAGCCAGTAACGACCAGTAACTAGCCGCTACCATCACTCCGGCGGCAAACCCGAGCATGAAATCAAGAACCTTACGGTTCACCTCTCTAAAAAAGAACACTAATCCTGCTCCGCCGGCCGTCAGGAACCACGTAAAGCCGGTGGCAACAAGCGCCTGGGAGACAGGGTTTATGGATTTAAACCAGCTCAATATTACCATATTTACCTCCTCGGCCTAGTCTATTTGAACCGGGAAACGGCTTAGTCTATAGAGGTTCTCTCGAACGAGATAAAATTTAGACAACTTATCTAAAACTCCAACGGATGATCGTTAATCATTCTCAGTTCTTTCACCATCCCCGTACATCATTGTTTTGTCCTCCTGTGCCTCCTGTTTCTTCCCTGGCAACTGATTTAACCTTAAAATTCTACCAGTAGACGAAATCCGGCAGCCAGGTAAGAGGCAGGAGGCTTGAACTAAAAAATATAGTGATTCCTAGTGACCTTCACCTTGCTTCCGACGGTGGTGAAAACACTGAGTCATTGTTAATCTATCTTTTCCTATAACTACTATCGCTAAAATCCAGTGATGTTACTATCCAGAATTTTTACTACTTCTCGCCGGTTTTCGCCACCTATACCTACAATTCCGTGGGCCATCCTTCTTCGATCCAGATCGTAAACCAACCCTCTTCCCTTTACGTCAAAAGCTTCTCCGCCAGCTTCTTCCAGAATAACTTGTGGAGCGCAACAATCCCAGATTCCCAGACGATCGGTGGTATAATAGACGAGATCCGCTCGTCCTTCAGCAATTGCACAGAATTTAATTCCGAGGCTCCCCATCCGGATAATATCCTGAACTCCCAGCTTATCGGCAACAGCTTCGTCGCGAGGGCTGAAGTGGTTCCGGCTGGCAATCAATACGTAATCCTCCAGGTTCCCTTTTCCGGCGACCTCAATCCTTGATTCGGTTCCACCCTCGAGCAGATATGCGCCCCCGCCTTTAACCGCGTACCAGAGTTTTTCCCGGGCCGGTGCAAATACGACCCCGAGCGTGGGTTCTCCATTCACCAGCAGACCAACCATTACGGAAAACTCTCCTGTCTTATCTATGAAATCCTGTGTCCCGTCCAGTGGATCTACTATCCAGTAGCTTTCTTGAGTCTCACCCGGAACCCTACCGGCTTCTTCGGCAACCATTCCAGGTTCAGTGTCTTTTAAACCGCTAATTAATATATCCTCAGAGGCGTAGTCCGCCTCTGTTACCGGGCTGTCGTCCTTTTTCGCCTCTATAGAATAATTTTTATCGTAGTACTTTAGTACCTCGGCACCTGCTTTTCTCGTGAGGCCAATTACTTCTTCGAGATATTCGTTACCCTTGGACAAATTTCTATTCCTCCCCTGATTCAACCGTGGTCCTGTTAATTAACAAGAATTGTTATGAAAAAGATTATATTGTACAGATTAACTAAAGCAACCGCACGGGAGTTAGATCTTTCTCGTTCAAACGCGCTTTCCATTTCAAAAATCCCGAGACCCCGGCGCAAATACTGGGGCAGGGGCTAATTTCGGCAGTCTTTTATGTTGATATCGGCAAAACTTGTGGACATAATCTTTACCGGCCAAGTGACCAGAGGAGGAAAAATGAAACCAATCGTAGCTTGCGGAACTTCTGAGGGGGAACTTTTATTCGAAGACCATTTTGGTAATGCACCCTGCTTCCACATATACAAAATAAACGTACAGGATTTTGAGTTTATCGAGGAAGTTGAAAATATCTCACTAGAAAATCCCAAAGATAAGGAATCGGGCGAGGAGTTAAAGGCAAAAAACATTTCTTCCCTGTTAAAGGCGAAATCTGCCAACGTACTATTGGCCCACCAGATGGGTCCTAAGCTGGCGGAAATAAGTAAGGATTTCGTTCCAATAATTTCACACGAGTTAGAGATCGAGGCCGCACTCAATTCAGTGAGAGAAAAACTCCACCTTGTGGAAAGGGAGTGGCGAAAAGGAGAAAGTCGAGAATATCTTATATTAGAGGAGTCATAACTCGAAATAGATTTTCACTGTCGGGGAAGACCGGTTGCTCGGATATAAATTTAGGCCCGTGGGGGCAGGAATAGGCTACTTTTTCCGTATCCGGAAATTATTAGGGGGCATAAGTGAGTGACATTATAATAATCGGAAACGGGGTTGCTGGAGACTCAGCAGCAACAGTGATCGCGCGTTCCGATAAGCAATTTGACTTGAGAATATTTTCCAGGGAAGAGTACCCGTTCTACCAGCGCACTAGACTGGGAGAGGTACTTGGGGGGGAAACGGCCCCCGAAGATATTATCATTCACAATAGTCAGTGGTACGCGGGTCGGGGACTGGATTTACAGCTGGAAACTACTATCACCGAAATTCGCCCGGAGGCAAAAGTCGTTAAAACCGAATCCGGCGATCAGGCTTCTTATGAAAAACTTTTGCTTGCCCCGGGCGCAAAACCTTTACTCCCTCCGATCAAAAGTCTTAACAGGGGTAACGTGTTCTCCCTCCGCACTCTGAAAGACGTTCAGAAGATCAAATCTCGCTTATCGGAGGTGGAAAAAGCCGTTGTTATCGGGGGAGGGCTTCTCGGGCTCGAATCAGCTTATGCCCTGAATCAGCAAGGGATCAAAGTAACGGTAGTTGAAGCGCTGCCGCTGATCATGGGAAAACAACTCGACAAAATTGGATCAAGATACGTTAAATCGAGACTTGAAAAAACTGGGATTGATTTCGAACTCGACGCCAAAGTAAGGGAGCTATCCGGAAAAGAAATAATTACTTCCGCCGTACTTGACACTGGCAAAAAAATTAAGACGGACTTAACTATAATCTCCGCAGGTGTCTCTCCAAGGACCAAACTGGCAACTGGCGCGGGACTGGAAACTGAAAGAGGAATCGTCGTCGACAAAAATCTCCGAACCTCCAGGCCTGATATTTTCGCTGCCGGTGACGCAATCGAGCAAAACGGCCAGTGTTACGGAATATGGCCCCCTGCCCAAGAACAGGGTAAGATAGCAGGGCGAAACTTACTCGGAGAAGAGAAGGAATACGACGGTAGCCTCAGCTATTATCAGCTAAAAGTCGCCGGGATAGACCTTATTTCCGCCGGAGAGAGGAACGAAGAAGAGGCAAATAAAGTATTAACCGACAGAGAAAAAGAGAATCGAGTTTACAAAAAATTCTTTTTGAACGGAAGCGGAGAACTTATCGGGGCAATCCTGGTGGGGGATAAGAATTGCTATCCATCCGTATTAAACGGGCTTAGAAACAGAACAAATTTCCATGAATTAAACAACGAACACGAGCTGGTAGATTGACCACTAGACCGCATAGGAGGTAAAATGACCAACCCGTTGAAGATTTCGTCCAGGGCTTTGAACTTTCCGGAATCACCCATAAGGAAGCTTAATCCACTGGCAGACAGGGCTAAAGACGAAGGGGTCAAAGTATATCACGTAAATATCGGCCAGCCCGATATCGCCACGCCGGAAGAATTCATGCGAGGTATAAGAGAGGCAAATATAGACGTTCTCGAATACAGCCCATCAAAAGGCATAAGGAAGGTTCTAGAAAGTTTAACCGGTTACTACAATGACCAGAGAATTGAGCTCAGTTCGGATGAATTAATGGTAACGACCGGTGGGAGCGAGGCAGGGCTATTTGCCTTTTATACGACACTCGAACAGGGAGAAGAGATACTAATCCCCGAACCTTTCTATACTAACTACAGGGGCTTCGCCCAGATGACCGGAGTTGAGATCAGACCTATACCCACCGAAAGAGCAAATAATTTTGCCCTGCCGGAACAAACAGAAATCGAAAATTTGGTAACGGAAAAGACTGGAGCCCTGTTGCTCACAAATCCGAGCAACCCGACCGGCAGGGTTTATACCGACCGGGAAATTAGTACGGCCAGGAGGGTCGTCATGGAAAACGACCTATTCCTGATCTCGGACGAAGTTTACCGGGAGTTCGCTTACGGTGATTCGCGGCCGGTGAGTGCGCTCAACCTGGAAGGAATGGAGGACCGGGCTATAATGATTGACAGCATATCCAAGAGGCTCAGCGGGTGCGGAGCCAGGATAGGAACGCTTGCCAGTCGAAACGAGAAAATCATGAACACCGCCCTTCGCCTGGGTCAATCCAGACTATCACCCCCAACTATGGGTCAGCTGGGATTGACCAATTTTCTAAATTCCTCGTCCTACCCTGAAGAGATAGAGGCGATGATAGATCGTTACGAGAAGAGGAGGAACACGCTTCTGAAGCATCTCGAGGGAGTCGAGGGTCTTGACTTCGGTAAACCCGACGGGGCCTTCTACCTAATGGTGAGTTTGCCGGTGGAAGACGCGGAGGACTTCGTCCGATGGATGCTTACTGATTTCAGAGATAACGGTGAGACGGTAATGATGGCTCCCGGAGAGGGGTTCTACAATACCCCCGGAAAGGGGAGAGATCAGGTCAGGTTAAGTTACGTACTAAATAGAAAAAACCTTGAAAGAGTAGCTGACCTTATCGGAAAAGGGCTAGCTCAATACGAAGAATAACCTCGTTCAGGACGAACGTTCCAATTGTTCTTCGGACTCTTCCTGGATAAACTTTTCACACCGAATTCGATCATCGGAACAATCCCCCAGGTCAAACCTCTCCTGGATTAGTTCTCCCAGTACGTTCTCTCCCGCAAGTTGATGGGCGATATGTAGGTGAAGACACTTGAGGTGCTCGTCGCTTTTAATGCCTCCGATCCCCCGCGATAGAGCGTCCTCTAATCCCCTTTCCTCTAAGAACTTCAGATCCTCCTCCGACAATAAGGATCTTTGGGTTTCCAGGTATCGTTCTTCGTCCCGCCGGTATTCTTCTTTCAAAGAAGGATTAGAGGCAATTTCTTCTTCCAGTTTCCGGACGTAACCGTCCGATTCAATCCGGGCGACTTCTTCGACCCGTTTAGGACAGCTAAGCCAAAATAGAGTTGGAAATATCTCGAACCCCTCTTTATCACGTATTACTGGCTTGGTAGTGAGAACCACGGGATACCCGAAGCGGCATCGTACGGGAATATCCAGCAACCCCCGGGGATCCTTTCCGAGCTGCCTTTTTACTATTTTTCTATCTCCCTCACTTATCTCTCCCATCCCTACCTCCCGGGTAGTTGAAATGGCCCGGGTTTGCCGGACCATTACCCTGGTACCGAGTTTTAGGCTCCGAACTTAGGCAGTTCGTTGCTATAGGAGAGAGTCATCGGTAAAAGGTTGCCACTAAATCTACCTAGCCCCCCTCCCATGCAGCTGTACTCGTCGAAGGTCTTTAACTGGTCCCTCCTCACGTTTGGACCCGCAATCATTGCCGGCACGGGGTCGGCGACGTGATCACCGTACTGGACAGGCGAAGAGTGATCTCCGGCAAAGGAAATGTGGGTTTTCTCCCAGTCAAGGTTCTTTTTAAGCCAGCCAATTGTATCGTCTACTTTTTCTATGTACTTGGCTTTTGCTTCGGGGTCGTGGTCGTGGGAAGCGTTGTCAGCTCCCTTGAAGTGAACAAATACCAAATCTTTACCTCCTTCCAGCTCATTGACCGCCATTTTCGCCTTGTTTAGAATATTGGAATCCACTGTACCCGTAGCACCCTCGACGGGCTTGAACTCCATTCCGGCCACCCTGGCTACCCCTATATAGAGCGCGCCGGCAGCAATCACTGAAGAGGTTACTTCGTACCTTTCTTCGATCGACGGGAGGTTTGGGTACTTGGCTGAACCTCGGGACAATATCGCATTCGCCGGAAGTTTGTCCTCCTTTTCCCTTTGTTCATTAATCGGGTGATCACTGAGAATTTCCCGAGCCTGCCGGGTAACATCATTGAGCACGGAAGCCGTTTTCTCCGATTTTTCGTCCTGCCCGGACGATTCAGGTATTGGAATACCAAGTTCGTGGGGATCGGTGGGCGAAACGTTTCCGCCGAGCTCCGGTCCCCTCAGACAGAGAGCGCCTCTGTGTTCCGTGCTTCTTTTGAACCTAACCTCTACTTCTGGGAACCTTTCCGATCTTAATTCTTCCAGCGCTTTCTCCAGTTCGTCCTGGCCCTCGGATATTCTGCCCGCCCTTCGGTCAGCGATATTGCCGTCGGAATCGATCGTGGCAAAGTTGGTCCTGAAACAGACGTCATTCTCCGTCAGGTCCATTCCTATACCTGCTGCCTCAAACACTCCTCGCCCCGTATAGTACTCGTAGGGATCGTACCCAAACAGTGAAAGGTGAGCAGTATCGCTGCCCGGCCTGACCCCATTATTTATCGGATCCAGAAGCCCTCCGGCACCGCGTCTCGCCAGAAGATCATTAATTTCAGGCGTATCCGCGACCTGTAGACACGTTTCACCGTCCAGATCCGTCGGTCTTCCTCCAATTCCATCGGCAATAATCATTATCGTCTTCATGTCAATCAACCTCCATAGTTTAATGCTAACAAATCCTTTATCACCAATCATCACCTGTTTCCCGTATGTATAGCCTGGCCGTGTACGTTTTCCGCGGCCTCCATTATCGCTTCGGAGAGGGTAGGATGAGTATGTACTGTTTCCGCCAGCTCTTTTGCAGTAATCTTCATCTCCACTGCGAGAGCTATTTCTCCAATGAGATCGGACGCGTGCGGACCCAGTATCGCACCTCCCAGTAGCTCGTCGGTACTTTTGTCAACTACCAGCTGAACCATCCCTTTTGTCTCGCCCATCGCAAGAGCTTTACCAGAGGCCCTAAACGGAAAACTGCCGGTCGTGGGTTGGTAACCCTGGTTTTTAGCCTCCTTCACTGACATCCCCACTTCAGCGTATTCCGGATCCGTAAAGACTGCCGCCGGAATCACCCTGTACTGTCCTGACTCCTCGCCGGCTATCTCTGCAGCGGCAATTAACCCCTGTCTCGACGCCTTGTGGGCGAGCAGCGGCTGACCGGCCACGTCCCCGATCGCGTAAACTCCCTCGGCGCTGGTCCTGCAGCGCTGATCAATTTCAATGTAACCCGAGTCCTTCTTTTCGAGTTCCAGCCCGTCCAGGGTCGTGTCCGAAACGGGTGATCTACCGACAGCTGATAGAACTTTGTCGGCCCTAAACTTCCTTGGCTTTTCATCTTCTTCCGCAATTACTTCGTAACCGGCAGTACCTTCCCTCAACTCCAACGCCTTCGTTCCGGTGTGTATCTTTATCCCGGATCGCTTTAGCTCCTGACCCAGTAGAGAAGAGAATCGCCTGCCGAGGTTCATTCCGGGTAGTACTGTATCGGCCATCTCCAGAACCTCCACGGTAACTCCAAGCCTTCCATAAATTGTAGCCATTTCCAGACCAATGACTCCGCCTCCCAGGATAACCAGCTTATCCGGAATCTTCGGGAGGCGAACAGCGTCCCGCGAACTCCAAACAGCTTCATCATCGAACGGAAAACCGGGAAGCTCTATCGGAGTGGAACCTGTAGCAATGATGACGTGTTCAGGTCTTATCGCGATATCTTCACCGTTTGCTTTTTTAACTACCGCCTCGGAGCGGGATTTCATTACGGCTCGGCCCTCTAATACTTGCCCTCCGGAGGCCTCGATCAATTTTTTCACGCCTCCCGTGAGCTTTTTTACTACTCGGTCCTTATGAGCTACCATTTGTTCCCGATTAAGTTCGAAGTCCGAAAAAGCGATCCCTTTCTCTTCCCAAGCTTCCAGCTTTTCCAGCGGCTCCGTCGTGCTATATAGGGTTTTGGTCGGGATACAGCCCCAGTTCAAGCAGACTCCGCCAACGTTTTCTTTCTCCACCACCAGTGGGTTCAGTCCGTACTGGCCAAGCCGGATCGCCGCGGTGTAGCCCCCGGGCCCGGCACCGACAACTAACGCGTCGGGGTTATACCCTTCTTCTTTCACTGTACCTCCTCTTTGAGTCCGAAAACATAATTCTCCTAAAAAACAGGGAACGATCCCGGCAAAGCCGAACCAAAATCCAACTTCCAAAATCCGGCAAGCGCCCCGGTGCTTTCACAGAGGTTGAATAGGGCGAACTTTTGCCACGAACCTTGTACATTGATGCGAAGCTAAATGCTACAAAAGTAGCCTAAGACATATCGGCGATAGCCTCCAGTATTAAAAATCCAATCCCGTGAAAAAACGTACAAATTAACTTCTCTGCACTCGAGAGCCGATTGGATCGAGGCTGATCGAGTTTGTCTTTAGCCAATTCGATTAGTAACATTCACTGAACAAAACGGAAAACGGGGTGCAAAAATGCCTGCCAATTTACCTCCGGAGTACATCGAAGCTGAAGATAGGTACCGTAACGCAAATTCCAAGGACGAAAAGCTTGATGCGCTCCAGGAAATGCTTTCACTTCTTCCTAACCACAAAGGAACGGACAAGATCGAGGCTGACCTCCGAAAGAGGATATCCGACCTCAAAAAAAGCTCCCAGAAGAAGAAGGGGCCCACCCGAGCTAAGACACCAGATCAGATAGAGCCGCAGGGGGCCGGGCAGGTTGTACTTGCCGGCCTGCCAAACTCAGGAAAATCGGCACTTCTAGACATGATCTCGAACGCTACACCAAAGGTCGCCGATTTTCCTTTCTCCACCCAGGGACCGACTATCGGCATGGTAAAACACGAAGACGTACAAATACAGCTGATCGACACCCCGCCGATTTCCGAAGAGTACGTGGAAACCTGGGTCTACAATTTAATAAGAAAAGCCCACTTAGTTCTGCTTCTCGTCGACGGAGCGGCCGATGACCCAGTCGCGAACTACGACCAAACCGTAAGCTTACTCAACGAGGAAGGCATACACATTTTTTCCCCGCAGGCGGACTTTCAGAGAGACGCCATAGGAAAAACCAACAGAAAAGGTCAGGTGGTCATTACGAAAAGCGATGAACTCTCTTCACCGGAAGTTACTGAGGAAATAGAAGAATCCTCCGGCCTCCCGACAATGACCATATCGATCCTGGACGAAGAAAAACTTTCCCGGTTATCCGGCTTCGTGTTTGAGGGATTAAACAAGATAAGGATTTACACTAAGAAGCCCGGCAAGGAGCCGGACCTCCAGGAACCGTATATTTTGGACAAAGGGAGCACCGTTCTGGAAGGAGTTAGGTCCATCCACAGGGATATGGTAGAAAGTCTGGATTATATCAGGATCTGGGGTTCGGGGAGGTACGACGGCCAGGAGGTAGCCCAGGACCACGTGTTAAAGGACGGAGACGTAATAGAAATTCATCAGAAGTAGTTAACTCAGATCTTCAACAAGCTTTGCTGCCTCCTGCAGGGCGGCTTCCCGGGATTGAATTTCTCCGGCGTAAATCTTTTCGTGAAGTGACTCCAGGACCTCGCCAAGAGTAGGCCCTTCCTGTAATCCCAGTTCTTTTAGGTCGTTACCGTCGACCAACTTCCGGGCCGTCCCCAGGTTTTCGAGGTGCTGGAGGTGAGGTAAAAGACTCGAAAACTCCTGCATTACGGGAAGCCAACCTTCTACCCCGTGGGAACTTGCCTCGCTGTCCGCAATTATCGTCTTCAGAAGTGTCGTGAAGTAATCAAACCGTTCCGTCACGGCGTCAATCGAGAAATCTTTATCCTGGTGGGCTCGAACCAGTTTTACCTGCTTTGCCCTTCTCATCCTGGGCAAAACCGATCCCCTCATGTGGTTCTCAACGAGCCAGGTTAGTTTTTTCGCTTCTTCGTTGGAAAGTCTTAGCCGGGAAGCGATCTCCTCGGTCTTCCTCCTTCCGATCGAGGCGTGACCCCCCATGTGCTGCTTATCGTTTTTGTAGTAGGCATCGGCCTTCCCTACGTCGTGAAGGAAGACGGCAAACTTCGTCAGCGGAGAAAATTCAAGCGCGTCAGCCACGTCCAGTCCCTGGAGGCTATGTTCCAGAACGTCTCCTTCCGGGTGGTATTCTTCGGACTGAGGTATTCCCTCGTTCGCAACCATTTCCGGCAGGATCTGCTCGAGCAAACCAGTTTTGTGGCAGAGCCTAAACCCCCGACCGGACCTGGAAGTTTCTAAAATCCTGAATAGTTCCTCCCTTATCCGCTCCTGGGAGATACTGGTGATCTCATCGGCTACCTCCTCGATTGCCTTTTCGGTTTCCTCTTCTATCTCTCCCCTCAAATAACAGACAACTCTTATTGCCCGGAGAGGCCGAAGATAATCCTCCCTGAACCTGTTCCGGGGATCGCCAATCGCTCTGACGATCTTTTTCTTCAAATCCCTTATGCCGCCGACCAGATCGATGACTTCTCCGTCAAGACTCAATGCCAGCCCGTTGACCGTGAAATCCCTCCGCCTTACGTCCTCCTCAAGAGAATCGGTCGGTTGTACTTCTCCCGGTCGCCGACCATCGTAATCGGATTCCGTCCTGAACTGCGCCACTTCGTACTGGTTTCCGTCGGGTGCCACTAGAATTAACACACCAAAACTTTCCCCCACCTCGAGAAAATCGTAATAGGGAAATGTCTCCTTTATCTCTTCCGGACTGGCTGCAGTAGCTATGTCGATATCGGTGGTTTCGGGGTCAAAGGCATAGCTATCATCGTACTCCCCCAGGAGAGCGTCCCTTACCGTACCTCCCACTATCACCGATCGATAGCCGGCCCGGGATAGCCTTTCGAGAAGTTCCTTCGCGTAGGGGTGCGGAGCCAGTACCTCATCTAGGTCAATCCTGGGCATATTACTTGAACAGGCTCTTAAATTTATCCATAAATGAAGTTTTTGTTTTCGACTGTTCCTCGTAATCTTCCTGATCCATAATTTGACCTTCTTCCTCGGCCAGCTCCATCATCTTTTCCCATTTCTTCTTCTCTTTTATCTTTCCTTCCCAATCCTCCGCGAACGAAGTCAAAGTTTTAAGAGCATCGTCCAGGCTAAATCCTCCGCCCGGGCGAGGAGAGTCCTGGATGTCGTCTCGCAGGGCGGATAACCCTCCCGGCAAGGGGCGCAAATGAACTTCTCCATCTATCCGCACCGGTACGAAAGACGTAGCCTCGCTGATTAAACCGAAAGTGGATATATCTATTGAATTCACCGGAAGTTCTTCCACGAACTCGCTGTCTGCCTTCATAAACTCCTGTTTGACGTATTCTCGCCACGCTTTTGCCATAAGGACCTCCCAAATATTATTTAGTGTTAATTTACCGCACTGACGTCTTTCAAGACTTTTTTTGCTTCGGTAACGTAATTACCTATAGCTCTTCTTAGCTCTTTTCTTTTTTCGTACTTTTGGGACCGACCGAGGTACTTTACGAGACTGACTTCGAGTTGTTGGCCGTAAAGATTGCCGTCATAATCCATTAGATGTACCTCAATTTGGTGGTTCCGACTCTCGTCGAAAGTTGGACGATTTCCGACGTGAACTGCAGCCCCTAATCTCTCGCCACCAAGGTCCACAAAAGCAGCGTAATTGCCGTTTTTTGGTAAAGCAACCCTTGGGTCGAGCTCGATATTTGCCGTGGGGAATCCGATATCTTCACCAATCTGGTGCCCCCTCACTACCTTCCCGGAGTAACTCGGGTATCGTCCGAGGAGATCGGCCGCTAACTCCATTTCCCCGTTCACGATAGACCGACGGATCCATGTACTACTCACGGGCTTGCCTCTCTTTTTTACCTTATCCTGAGGATGAACAGTGAACCTTCCTTTGCTCAACTCTTTAAGGTCGGCGTGGGAGCCGGTTCTATTTTGCCCGAACCGCCAATCATCACCCACTATTACCGCATCAACGTTTAACCGATCCACCAGAATCTCCTCGACGTAACGTTCCGGGCTATAATCTCTAACCTCGAGAAAATCTCCCACAATCACTCGTCCTACATGACTTTGCAGCAGGTTTAATTTCTTGTCGGGATCCATAATTAACGGGGGTCCCGACTCGACAAGATGCCTCCTGGGCGGAACTTTGTACGTGTAAGCGGCGCTTTCTATCCCTCGAGCGTTTGCGATGTTTTTAGTTACGTCCAGTAAATGCTGGTGTCCCAGGTGCACACCGTCAAAAGTCCCGATGGTCAGAGCCAAATCGCCGTCGGTAGAACTACTTCCAGTTCCACTTTTTTTCATTTTCGCTTCGAGGACCTGGTTGCGCCCATCTTTTTCTTTATCTCTTTCAAAACTTTCTCTTTAACTTCTTCCAGTTCCCCGTCCACCATGCACCCGGCAGCCACTCTATGACCTCCACCGCCAAATTCTGCTGCAACTTTACTGACGTCAACCCCGTCTTTCGACCTCAGGGATACCTTTATAGTGTCCTCCGGTAGTTTCTTGAACAGGCAAGCTACCTTCGCTCCCTCGGTAGTCCGCAACTTGCCAACAATTCCTTCCGTATCCTCCTGAGTTGCCCCGGCCTTCGCGATTTTCTCAGGCGTTATCTCGGCCCAGACTATTCGTTCCTTGAATTCCGCCGTAGACAACACTTCACCGAGAAGCTTTAATTTAGAAAACGGTTCTCGCTCGTATAAGTTAACGATTACGGATCTGGCGTCCGCACCGCCCTCCAGCAACTCGGCCGCTTTGGCCATAAGATTTGCACTTACGTTCTCGTTTCTAAAAGAAGAAGTATCCGCTATCACGCCTGAGTATAGCGCGGTAGCAATCGGTTCGTCCAGTTTGAGCCCCATGTACTGAATCAAATCGGCAATTATTTGCGTTGTCGCAGCGACCGGTTCGACATAATTGATGTCACCGAAATTGGTGTTGTCCTTGTGATGGTCGATATTGATAATTGGCAAGCCCCTAAACAATCTCTTACCCTTATCGCCTAACCTGTCAAGGCCGCTGCAATCCAAGACTATGCCCATTTCCACGTCAGCTACTTCCTCGGGCAACTCGTCGTGCTTGAGTACGGAATCAGAACCTTTTAAAAAGGAAAGATTTTTCGGTACACCATCCCGATTGTACAGAATCGTTTGCTTGCCTCTCTGGCGTAAAGCTCTGCTCAGTCCCAGCTGGCTCCCGATCGCGTCCGCTTCCGGACTTCTATGAGATCCAATAATAAATCTATCGTGGCGTGATATTTCGTCCTCTATCTCTTTTAATCTGTTCATTAAATTCCTTTTCGCCAGTGATGAGAGTTCTCTGGCAAATTACGAGAATTTATGATGATAACATCGTGGTCTCCAAAAAATTCCTGCAGGTGTCGACTCAATTATATCGACGGTTAATCTCCATATCAAAACCGGTAAAGGGCTGTTGCACCTTAAAGGTTTATACGTTTACAATAGTATAGTCATGGATAACGAAGAAAAAGACAACAGGGGGCCGCTTAGTCAGGAGAAGAAGTCGAGCGATACCGGGTTATCCAACCTGCGCCCCAAAAAACTGGACGATTTTATCGGCCAGACCGAGGTTAAGAAAAGACTGACGATTCTGCTCGAGGCCGCTCTGAACCGAGGCGGTTCCGTAGACCATACTCTCTTTCACGGCCCTCCCGGACTGGGTAAGACCACCCTTGCCCACATAGTATCCCACGAAATGGGGGTAAGCATTAAAACAACTTCCGGACCCGCCATCGACAAGCCAGGTGACCTCGCTGCAATAGTAAGTAACCTGGCTCCCGGCGATATTCTATTTATCGACGAAATACATAGGCTGAGACGTAACGTGGAAGAGGTTTTGTATCCCGCGATGGAGGACTTCAAAATCGATATCGTTATAGGGGAAGGCCCAAGCGCCCAATCGATCAGGTTGGACGTCCCTCCGTTTACCCTGATCGGGGCCACGACGAGGACGGGCCTATTAACCTCGCCGCTCCGGGACAGGTTTGAAGTGGTCCTTCACCTTGATTTTTACGACGTGGAAGCTATAGAGCGAATAGTTCTTCGAGGTGCCGATCTCCTGGACATAGAGATAAGCGACGGCAAAGGAGGAGCAAATGAAATAGCAAAAAGGTCCAGGGGTACGCCAAGAGTTGCCAATCGGCTCCTCAAAAGAACCCGGGATTACGCTGAAGTAAGAGCGGACGGATATATAGACAGAGAGGTCGCGCGGGAAGCACTTGAGATGCTTGGCATCGATGACAAAGGATTGGACAAACTGGATCGGCGGATTCTATCCACGATAGTCGAAAAGTTCGATGGCGGCCCGGTCGGGCTCGACACTATCTCAGCCGCCCTATCCGAACAGAAGGATACTATCTCCGAAGTCTACGAACCCTATCTCCTTACAAAAGGCTTCCTGGAACGAACCAGTCAGGGGAGGAAGATCACCAGAAAGGGCCTGGAACATCTCGGCTACGACGGCAACCGGCTCCTGTAACCTCAGCCAGTTCTTTTACCACTTATGCTAAGGTGGACGTAGTTTGGCCCAATCATTAACCAAAACTCGCCGAGTAAGCCCCAAAGATCGGGGCGGGGTAATTGACTTTATCTCACAAGCCCTCTACAGCTTATCTGGCTGCCGGGATTACGTCTACTGCTATATTTAAAAGTTAAATAAGTCGCCGGGCAAGCGGAAGGTAGCGAACAAGGGCTAGACAATTAGGCACGGTACTGGGAAAGACGGGCGTCTTTTCTCCCGCTGACAAACCAACTTCAATTGATTAAAATTTATCGAGATGAGTGAAGAATTCGTTCTAAAAACCGAAAAAGAGCCAAAAGGCGATCAGCCGAAGGCAATAGAAGAATTGACTGAAGGCTTAAGGGACGGTTTAACCCATCAGACCCTCCTCGGTGCCACCGGGACCGGCAAGACGTTCACCATGGCAAACATAATAGAGAACGTTCAGAAACCGACCCTGGTTATCGCCCATAATAAGACACTCACCGCTCAGCTCTGGAACGAATTCAACGAATTATTTCCCGACAACGCCGTCCACTATTTTGTATCTTACTACGATTACTATCAGCCAGAAGCCTACGTCCCCGAAACGGACACCTACATTGAAAAGGACTCCTCCATCAACGATGAGATAGATCGACTTCGCCACAAGGCGACCTCAGCTCTGTTCGAGCGTGATGACGTGATAATTGTGGCCAGCGTTTCCTGTATCTACGGGCTTGGTTCCCCCGATACCTACTCCGACATGGCAAGGCCGCTAACGCTCGACAGTCACCTGGAAAGGGACCATCTATTGCGAAACCTGGTTCGGCTGCAATACAAGCGAAACGACCTAAACCCGGAACGGGGAACGTTCCGCGTGAGGGGCGATACCGTGGAGATAGTTCCAATTTACGGGGAGGAAGTAGTTAGGGTAGAGTTCTTCGGCGACAAGATAGACAGGATAAGGCTTATAGATTCAATAACCGGAAGGACCCTGGAGGAAAAGGACGAAGTCGTAATTTATCCCGCGACCCACTTTATAACCTCCCGGTCGAAACTGAACGAGGCCATGGAGAATATCGAGGATGAGCTGGAGGAGCGGCTGGAAAAGTTGAGAGAACGAGGAAAGCTGTTAGAAGCACAGAGACTCGAGAACCAAACCCGCTACGACCTGGAAATGATGGAAGAACTTGGTTACTGTAAAGGGATCGAAAACTACTCCAGGCACCTTACCAACAGGGGTCCGGGCGAACCACCTTACACGTTGATCGATTACTTCCCGGACGATTTTCTAATCTTCGTCGACGAATCCCACCAGACTATTCCCCAGCTGGGCGGGATGTACAACGGGGACAGATCGAGAAAGGAAACCCTCGTAGAACACGGTTATAGATTACCTTCTGCCCTCGACAATCGCCCGCTTAAATTCGAGGAGTTCGAGGAGAGGATCAATCAGGTAATTTATACCTCGGCTACTCCAGGTCCCTACGAATACGAAAATAGCGAAAAAGTCGTAGAACAGATAATAAGGCCGACCGGGCTCGTGGACCCGGAAGTCAAAGTACGACCGATAGAAAACCAGGTAGACGACCTGTTAAACGAGATAAACGAGGTAACAGAAAGAAACGAGAGAGTTTTGGTAACAACGTTAACGAAGAAGCTCGCCGAGGAACTTTCGGACTACTTCCTGGAAGTTGGAGTCAAGGCTCGATACCTCCACTCGGAAATCGACACGATCGATCGGGTAAAAATTCTCCGTGAGCTGCGTCAGGGCGAATTCAATGTACTGGTCGGAATAAACCTGCTCCGGGAGGGCCTGGACCTCCCGGAGGCCTCTCTGGTAGCAATCCTCGACGCGGACAAAGAAGGATTTCTGCGCTCTGATACGTCATTGATCCAGACGATGGGACGAGCCGCAAGGAACGTTAGGGGTAAGGTCATTCTCTACGCCGACAGGATGACGGACTCGATGAGGCGCGCGATAGACGAAACAAACCGGAGGCGGGAAATCCAGAAGGAGTATAATAAAAAACACGACATCGAGCCCGAAACAATAAAGAAGGATATCACTGACATCGCCCAGCTCATAGAGCCAGAGTCTTCCCAGGACGTTCAAGTGCCCGGCGAAGAAGAACTGGAGGAGATGGATGAAAGCGAAGTTTTGATGATTGTGGAAAAGCTCGAGAAGTCGATGGAGGATGCTGCCGAGAGATTGGAGTTCGAAAAGGCCGCAGCCTATCGTGACGAGATCGAGGAATTAAGAGAAGCGATGGCAGGTTAAACAAAGTACTGCCGACCAACTCTAAGGTCTTTCTAACAGTTCATTTCTTTACTTCTAGTTCTCCCCCCTTAGCTGGCAACTGATTTAACCTTTAAAAATCGCCAGTCTACGAAATCCGGCAGCTATCTAAGGGGGGAGAACTAGAAGTAGGGCCAGATAAATCGGTCTTTGGTGAAGAGACCGAGCTAAAGTTAAATTAGTTACCGGTCGAGGGGAAGAGGGCAGGTGAGGACTGGATAACGAGGTACAGATATGATGAATATATTTGAGTTTTAATTTGCACTTTACCGCTTCGTCTCTATAATATGTAAGATAGTTTTATAGATGTCTCGAAAAATAGTTGGAGGGAAATATTTGTGAAGACAGAAAGAGTTCGGTTTGCTCCTTCGCCGACCGGTTGGCTCCACGTCGGAGGGGCAAGGACAGCGCTTTTTAATTGGTTATACGCCAAGAAACACGACGGCAAGCTAATTCTTCGAATAGAGGATACCGACCTGGATAGGTCGCAGGAAAAGTACACGGAAGGCATTAAAGAAGACCTAAAGTGGCTGGGAATAGTCTGGGACGAGTTTTACAAACAATCCGACAGGCTGGAAATATACGAGCGATACGCCCGCAGATTGGTTCATGAAGAAAAGGCCTATCACTGCTTCTGTACTGAGGAAGAACTTGAAGAGAGACGGCAAAAAGCTCTGGACGAAGGTCGCACACCGACTTACGACGGAAGGTGCCGGAACCTGTCGGAGGAAGAGAAGCAAGAATATCGAGAAGAAGGGCGCGACTCCGTTATACGGTTCAAGCTACCCGAACAGCAACCCAGCGTTGTCGTTCCGGACAGAATAAAAGGAGACGTCGAATTCGAAAGCCTGACCACCGGTGATTTCGTCATCCTCAAGTCGGACGGCACTCCGAGTTACAACTTCGCCTGCGTCCTGGACGATCACCTGATGGAAATAAGCTTCACGATGAGGGCAGAAGACCATTTAACGAACACTGCCAAACAGATACTGCTTTACGACGCACTTGACTTCAACCAGCCTCAATTCGGTCACCTCTCGATGCTTCTCGGTCCCGATAAGTCCAAATTGAGCAAGCGCAGCGGCGCCACTTCGGTAAAAGAGTTCAAAAAAAATGGATACCTTCCGGAGGCACTCGTAAATCACCTGGCCCAGCTTGGTTGGTCCTCCAAGGACAACCAGGAAATATTTTCAGTGTCCGAACTTACAGAAAAGTTCTCTCTGGACAACATAATCGATAGCCCTCAGGTCTTCGACAGGGAAAAGCTGGACTGGTTTAACAACCAGTACATAAAAAGGGCGGAACTGGACCGTCTGGTCGGTCTATCGGTGCCGCTTTTGAAGGAGAGAGGTTACATCGAGGAAGAACCCGAAGAAGACGGGCGTGAAAAGCTGAAGAAAGTTCTTGACCTAATAAGGCCCTCTCTCGAGAAGTTGACCGATCTTAAGGACCACGAGGACCTAGAAATATTCTACGGGTCGCTGGAATTGAATTCGGAGGCAAAAGAGGTTTTAAACTGGGATGGTTCAACCGCCGTGCTGGAAGCACTCGAAGAGAAATTTTCTACCAGGGAATTTCTTTCCTCGGACGAAGTTTCGACGATTGTAAAAGAGGTCAAAGAGGACCTGGAAGTTGAATACAAAGAAGTATACAAACCGCTACGTGCAGCGGTTACCGGAAAGATTTCCGGACCGGAAATCAAGGAGGTCCTGAGCATTTTGGGTCCGGAAGTTACCTGTGACAGGTTAAATACGGCGCTGGAAAGTTTGGAGTGAAGGAACCAAAGCAACGAAATAAACAACCAGCACAAAAAAATTTACCGGTAAAATTTTCAAGCACAAAATCAATTTAATTAAAACGGAGGAGATTTATTGATGCTATCGACTTACGACTTGAGTCTGGTGCCCGGGATTGTTGCTGCTCTGGGTCTGGTCCTGGCCTGGTATCTGGTTCGATACGTCACCAAGCAGGATCAGGGTACCGAAGAAATTAAGGACCTTCAGGGGTATATCCGCGAAGGTGCCTGGACCTTCATGAGCGAGGAAGTCAGGATCTTTGCCGTGGTGATGTTAGCGATCGCCGGTCTTTTGTGGGGTCTTTTCTACTGGGAAGTGGCTATCGCGTTCATCATTGGCGCCGTCCTATCAATGACGGCGGCCTTTATAGGAATGAATTCGGCTACTCTATCCAACGGGAGAACGACTAACGCGGCAAGGAACAACTTCCAGAAAGCGCTTAACATAGCTATTTCAGGTGGAGCAGTAATGGGCCTGGCAGTAGCCGGTTTGGCCCTGGGAGGACTGGTACTGGTTATTACCATTTTCAGAGGATCTTTTAATCCCGCGACGTTACAGATCCAGACTAAATCTATACCAGTAATAAGCCAGCTACTCGGACGGGACGTAAACCTGATCAAGGGAGCGCTCATCGTCAGTGCTTACTCGATGGGGGCATCTCTCGTTGCACTATTCGACCGTGTTGGAGGAGGAATTTACACAAAAGCAGCCGACATGGGAGCCGACCTGGTCGGTAAAGTAGAACAGGGATTGCCCGAAGACGACCCTCGTAATCCCGCCTCTGTAGCCGATAACGTCGGTGATAACGTCGGTGATGTAGGAGGCCTGGGAGCTGACCTGCTTGAATCGTTCATCGGATCGATAATTTCCGTCATAATTATCATGCTCTACGTATTCGTAGGACAGGGAGTCGAAGGCACGGTAGCTCCGTCTCTTCAAAGAATGCTGGGAAACTTCGGACTAAGTGTCGGTCTAAGTACGTCGCAGTACTGGTGGTCGATCTTCGCTCCGATGCTAATTGTCGCCGCGGGAATATTCTCCAGTATAATTGGCGTTCAGTACATCAGGATGAGTAATAGAGAAGAAGGTATGCAGACGACCCTGATGAATGGAACTAGGATCGCGGCTCTGTTGACGGCTGTATTCGCATTCGTCATTACCTGGATATCTCCGATGAATTTCGCTCCGTTCTGGGCGGTCCTAACCGGAGCACTGGTGGGTATAGTTATCGGGTATATTTCGGAGTATTACACGTCGGCCGAGTACAACCCGGTCCAGCGAATAGCCGAAATGAACGACTCGGGAACGGCTGTAGGAATTACTTCCGGAATGGCGGTCGGTATGCTCAGCACTTTCATTCCAGCACTTGCCATAGCGCTGGCTGTGATGATAACTTACTGGCTCGCAGGGTTGATGGGTGTGGCATACGGAGCCCTCGGCATGCTCTCATTTGTGGCGATAACCGTATCCGTAGATACCTACGGACCGATAGCGGATAATGCAGGGGGGATTGCCGAAGGAGCCGGACTGGACGAAAGCGTGAGGGAAAGGACGGACAAACTGGACTCAATCGGTAATACAACAGCGGCAATAGGAAAGGGCTTTGCAATTGGATCCGCGGCGTTTTCCGCCCTGGCATTGATCGCGGCTTACATGTGGTCAGCTATCGGGACTGCAGAAGCCGTGAAGGTACCGACAATCGAGATACTTTCATCGGAACCGGGCATAGGTGGATCCGTGGTGGCTGCCTTATTCCTGGGCGCCATGATACCCTACGTATTCTCTTCCCTGTTGATAAGGGGGGTAAGCGATACGGCAGGAACAATGGTTCGGGAAGTAAGACGTCAGTTCGAGGAAATGCCCGGAATTCTCAAGGGAGAAACCAAACCGGACTATAACAAGTGTATATCAATTACGTCCGCCGGTGGACTCCGCAGGATGGTCGTACCGTCTTTACTGGCGGTATTCATGCCTATAATCGTCGGTCTCGTACTCGGGAGGCTGGCCCTTGCGGGTTTCCTAATAGGTGCTTTATTATCCTGTCTCCAGCTCGCAATTTATTGTGCCAACACTGGTGGTGCTCTGGATAACGCAAAGAAATTTATTGAGGAAGGTAACTTCGGTGGCAAAAATTCGGAAGCACACGACGCTAGCGTAGTCGGTGACACGGTGGGGGACCCTCTCAAAGATACCGTCGGTCCTTCGCTGGACATTCTGGCGAAGTTGATGTCGGTCGTTTCTATACTTTTTGCCTCGTTGTTTCCCGTTTACCCGATAATTTTCTAACCAAGCACTTAAACTTGAGTCCATTGCGGGGCCCGGATCTTACCGGGCCCCCTTTTTATCTCGGAATCAGTTCTTTCACCATTGTCGTACATTGTTCACTTGGGCTCATTTGCCTCCTGCCCTTTATCTGGCAACTGATTTAACCTTAAAATCCTACCAGTAGACAAAATCCGGCAGCCAGATAAGGGGCAGGAGGCATGAACTAAACAATATAATTCTTTCTTATGACCTAAAACTCGCTCCGGATAGTGGTGAGAAGAACTGATTCCAAATGAGTTCCTCCAATCCTGAAATTCACCTAATTAACTAATACTTTAAAGGCGGGGGCTTCAGAGACGATTTAGAGTGAACCGAACAGGACGGACCCCCCGCTTGGTCACAGGATACGTCCAACAGAACGTCAGGGATTCATACTTATTTTAACCGAAACTGAATAGCGACAGCCGGCAGAGTTCGAGCGCCCGAATTGGAGAAAAACTGAGACTTGGAACACACTAAAGGTACTAAAGGAGGTATTCGATGGCTACTTTCGACTGGTCTAGGGAAGACAACCGCTGCTTTGGTTGTGGTGACAATCCAATAGGGCTGAAACTCGATTTTACTCGCGAGGGAGAATGGATCGTCGCCAGGAAGGAACTAAGTAATCACTACCAGGGATTCAAGAATACTGCTCACGGGGGAATAATCGTGACGTTGCTCGACGAGGCATCAGCGTGGGCGGCAATAGCTGAGACAGGTCGGGTCTCTCCGAGCTACGAGTTAGAGTGTAAATTCCTCCAGCCCGTCCCTCTGGAAGAAAAGATTACGGTCAGAGCAAAAATAACGGAGAGAAGACACGGAATCGTAAATACAAAAGCGGAGGTACGCGACAAAAACGATGAAATTCTAGCGAAAGCCGAAATTACATGTCGTGTCCTGGACGAGAAAATGGACGGAATCCAGGGCGAATTGACCCGAGATTAATAACACTCCCTCAATCAAGCCGATTTTTTCAGAACCAATTCCAGGGCTCTCTCGACACGCATTGGTGGTTGCCGAATTATCATAACTCAGATCTTTCACCAACGGCAGATTTAGCTATCTGGTTCGGATAAATGCTCTCTACCCCTTAGCTGGCTGCCGGATTTTGACTCCTGCTGAGTTTTAAAGGTTAAATCAGTTGCCAGCTAAGGGGTAGAGAGCTAGTAGTGAAAAAATAAAATCGATACTCACAATTAAGTTTCGCTTTCATACGACGGTGGAAGATCTGAGCGTGAATTATTTCAGATAACTATCGAACCAGTTTACCATTTCCTCGAGACGCTTGATCCGGTTTTTCGGTTGTCCTCCCCGACTGAGTTCGTGGTTCTCTCCTTCAAACAGACATAACCGCGCCGGTACGCCGTGGTACTTCAGGGCGGTAAACATTTGCATTCCCTCCCCTTCCCAGCATCGATAGTCCTCGCGGGAGTGGATAAATAGAGTAGGGGTATCGACTCGATCCGCGTATTTCAGCGGCGATTGATTCCACAGCTTGTCGTGATCCTTCCAGGGGTCACCGTCCTGCTGGTCGGAGACGAAAAAGTAACCAATATCGGTCGTATTAAATTTAGAGATCCAGTTCGATATACTTCTACAGGAAACGGCGGCGTCAAACCTGTCAGTATGTCCTATGATCCAGTTGGTCATGAATCCCCCGTAAGACCCGCCCGTAACTCCAAGTCGGTCTTCATCTATGAAAGAGAAACGGTCCAGAGCAACGTCCATTACCCGCATTAGATCAGCGTAATCTTCCCGACCGTAACTTCCCCGTATATCAGCAAACTCGTCGCCTTTTCCGTCACTTCCCCTTGGATTTGAAAAGATAACGACGTACCCGTTATTCGCTAAAAGCTGCATTTCGTGAAAGTAAACGTCCCCGTAAACTGCTTTAGGCCCGCCGTGGACTTCCAGTATTGCGGGATAGCTCTTATCCGGGTCGAAATCCCGGGGTTTTATTATCCAGGAGTCGATAGAAGCATCAGCCCGTTCGACCGTGAATTCTTCCGGACGGGAAAAATTCTCCGGCCGCAGAGACTGTTCGTTTACCCCCGTGAGTAACTTTTCTTCACCCCGGTCCGTAAGAGAGTAGAGCTCCTGTAGCTCGCCGGAGGTTAGTTTTACAAAGACTGCTCTCCCATTCGCGACGTCGAAATCGTCGATGGACCCTCCCTGCCCGGTAAAGTTAGATACTTCTCCTTTTGGATCCGCGACGGACAAATGGGAACTTCGTCCAACCGTAGAGACGAAGTAAAAATTATTCCCGTCCGTGGCGCTTCTCTGCCCGGAACCGAGCCTTACGTCAGTCAGGACCCTATTAGAAAACGAGTTGGACCAGTTAGGATTGAGAGGACAAAATTCCCTCTCCTCAAGGTCGAACTCGAATAATTTGTGGTCCTGGTTCAGCCCGGTTTTTTCCATGTCAGTTAATGTGACGTAAAGACTATGAGAATCTTTGAATTCCAGTAAATCCAGCTGGTAGCCTTCGTCTGTCAGCTTCTCAGGAGACGAACCTTCACCCAGCGAGAGAAGGTATATTTCGCTGGTGATTGGGGCTTTGTCTTCGTACTCCTTGCCCACGAAAGCCAGGTTATTCTGATCAATGGCAAATTCCTCGACGGATATGGCTCCTGGAGTCAACTCCTCGGGATCGTCTTTTTCATCCGAGTAGGAGAACAGATGAGGTCTTTTCTTATTGGTAAAACCCTTGCCGTTAGCCCAGAAAGGAATTTCATTCAGAACCTTGCAATTGGGACCCTCCTCTTGTTCGTCCTTCTCCCGAATCTCCACCGAGGCTTTGTAAATAAGTTCTTCGTTCTGCCACCGGAACGATTCCACCTCATGGGGAACAGAGAAAACTTTCGTAGCTTCCCCGCCCGTCACCGATATTGCATAAAAGTCTGTCGAACCTTCCAGTTCCTCGTCCTCTGACCTCCGTGAGGAGGTGAAGAGAATATCATCTGACCCGCGCCAGACGAAACTTCCGTCCTCGTCGGACGCCGTAAGCCTGGTAGAAGAATCACTATCAAAGTCGTAGATCCATATATTCGAGTTATAATCGTCTCGCTGCTCGTTTGATTTTTTTACCAGAAAGGCCACTTTACTTCCGTCCTCAGATAGCGCCGGTTTGGAGATAAATTTGAACTCTGTCAGTGACTCCGGAGTTAGGTCACTCATAATATCACCCTAAAAAATTTTGAAATGCAATACGGTTAACCATATATTTCCCTATCAATACGTCAATAACCCATAACCCCGCCCCAGGAACAGGGCCTATAGAAAAACTCTTTTAAGTAGTTAAGTAATCTTTTCGGTCTTTTACAAACCAAGTCCCAGCAGATTCATCACCAGAGCAAGCCCTGAGAATTCTCAATTAGTGTTGGTAATTTCTCTCTGCCGCCTATCTGGCAACTGATCTAACAAAACCTAGCAGTAAAGGTAAACCGGCAGCCAGGTAAGCGACAGAAGGCCCGCAAGATAAAGCGCAATTATTGGCCATGAATTACTGTCCCCTTCTGACAATGGCGAAGGGACTGAATGTTAACACATTGCTACTCTTTAGCCTAAAATGAACTGAGGTAGGAGGGGAGAACGAGCATCAAACTTGCTCAAATTCCACGTCAAGCTCCCGGCCAATTTCCGGTTCAAGATCTTCCGTCACCTTTCTGTCTCCTCTGAGTACCAGTTCGTAATTTTCGTAATAAACGAGGCGGAAATCTCCTTCCTCGGTTTCCACGTCAAGATTCAGCTCGATGTATGGTTCCATATTGTCGGGATCGTTTAATTTTATCCTTGGGCTTTCAAATTTATCCTTTATCCATGATTTTAAATCCTTTAACTCCTCTTCGTAATCGACTACGTCCCTCGCCAGGAAGAATATATCGTGGTCTTCCGCCGAGCTGGATTTCCGCTGGAGGTCTTCGTTAATCGAGCCGGACCAAAATACGTTCTTGAAAGATCTAAAAAAACTTTTAAGGCTCATGTTTAAGGATATATCCTGTTAATCTGCCTCGGGAATGGAATTGTTTCCCGGACGTGATCAAGTCCACATATCCAGGCTATCGTCCTTTCCACGCCAAGCCCGAAACCGGAGTGGGGCACCGACCCGTACCTCCTTAAGTCGAGGTACCACTCGTAGGGCTCGTGAGGAAGCCCTTCCTCGTCAAGTCTCTGCTTCAGCAGATCCAGGTCGTCTATCCTCTGGCTGCCTCCTATCAATTCCCCGTAACCATCCGGGGCAATAAGGTCTGCAGCGTATACCCGCTCGTCTCCGGGCATCGGTTCCATATAAAAGGGTTTAAGCTCCCGGGGAAAAGCTTCGATAAATACCGGCTTTTTGAAATGGTCTCCGAGTGCGGCTTCCGCGGGCGCACCGAAGTCCTCGCCGTATTCCATCTCTTCCCCCGCCTCGTTCACGATCTCCACGGCTTCCTTGTAAGTAATTCTGGGGAAAGGCTTCTCTACCATCTCAATTAAACTCTCCGGGGCCACGTCCAGTCTCGTTAATTCATCCCACCTCTCATTTGCAACCCGCTTTACCACATAATGGACCATATCTTCCTGAAAATCGAGGTTTTCTTCGTGCTCGACCCAGCTCAGCTCCGCCTCAGCCATCCAGAATTCTGTAAGGTGTTTCCTTGTCTTCGATTTTTCCGCCCTGAATACTGGGCCTATCCAGTAAACCTCGTCCAGGGCCGCTGCCGTTGCTTCTAGGTAAAGCTGGGAACTCTGGGTCAGATATGCCTCCTCGCCAAAGTAGTCCGTCTCGAAAAGCGTTGTTGTACCTTCGACCGATACGCCAGTTAGTATTGGTCCTTCCGTGGCCACGAGTCCCTTTTCGTCGAAGAAATCCCTCAGAGCCTGAAGCAGTTCGTGTCTGATTCTTAGTACCGGGGCAGCTCCTTTTGCCCTTATCCAGAGATGCCTGTTATCCATGAGAAAACCGGGCCCGTGCTCTTTTGGAGTGATCGGAAAATCGTCCTGCACGGAGTGTTGAACCTCGACACCGGAAACTTCCAGCTCGTATCCGATCGGAGCCCTTTCGTCCTCCTTTACCGTTCCCCTAACCAACAAGGACGATTCCCGTTTCAAATCAAGGGTTTTCTCAAATAGTTCATTACCAACCGAATCCTCTTTGAGCACACCCTGAATTATGCCCGTTCCGTCCCTGATCTGAATAAACTGTATACCCCCGCTTGATCTCCTGTTGTAAAGCCAACCTTTTATTGTTACTTCTTCACCATCGTAGTCTTCAACTTCCGATATCGTTATGGTTTTCATGTTTACCGACCTTCCGTTAATTGATCTGGGTTATACGTCCTGGATAAAACCCGCTCGGATTCTAACCCAAAACCTCAAGTTTAAATTTCCGGAGGCTGTGTTGCCGTGGCCCTTCATCAAACTAAAGGTCCGAGGAAACAGTCAGGATAGTTTACTCAGCAGTTCTTCGTGAAAATTCCCGTTCGTTGCTACGATACCCTGAGATTCGTAAATGTCGTGGTTTCCTCCGGAGAAATCAGTCACGTAGCCACCGGCTTCTTCAATTATTAAGGAACCGGCTGCAACGTCCCACGGGGATAGTCCCAGTTCCCAAAATCCATCGAACTTGCCGGAGGCTAGATAAGCAAGATCTACCCCCGCTGCTCCATCCCGCCTGATTCCCCTGGATTTCCTCAGGAGGTTCGAAAAAGTTTCCCTGGCCTTAGGCATCAAATCCTTGTCATAGGGGAATCCTGTAGAAAGCAGGGAAGAAGAAAGTTCGTCAGTTGTAGAAACGGAAATCGGTTCACCGTTAAGAGTTGCACCCGAACCCTTTACAGCCGCGTAAGTTTCGCCCAGAAGGGGCACGTAAATTACTCCGACCCTGATCTCCCCTTCAACCTCTACTCCAATAGACACGTCAAACAAAGGATAATTATAGATATAGTTGGTCGTTCCGTCCAGAGGATCGATGATCCATTTGGTCGAACTTCTCTCTACCCCGAGTTCCTCTTCCGCCAGGATGGAGTGATTCGGGTAATAATCCTGAATTTTATCTACAATAAGTTCCTGAGACTCCCGGTCGTACTGTGTAACAAGATCGGTTGGCCCGGATTTGCTGGATATCATCCTCTTTTTTCCGAGCCCCTCCACCAGGAGCTCACCCGCTTCCTCGGCTGCCGATTTCGCCAGATCCAGTATCTCTTCTTCCATCTACCTGGAAAGCTCCATTAAATTTTCCCGTCCATTATTTCGACGACTTCCTCCGCTCTCCTCCGCGCCTTTTGACTCAGGTCTTTCCTTTTCCGTCTCTTCTCTTCTACGAAACTGGAGTCGGAAATCGACGATAGATTTATATCCACATTAAGCAAAGCGGTCCGGACGGTGGCTTCGGCAAGAATGGCAGAGGCTCCCGCGTCGGTAACGGCGTGACTGTTTCCCGATAGAGCACATTCTTTGCTCAGCTCCAGAACCTCGTCAGCTAGCTCGGCCATCTTGAACGGTGGTTCGGTGGCGCCTTTCAGAGCTGACTGTATAGCCTCTCTTCTCCGTTCCTTTTCTTCTTCCGTGTTTTTCGGCAAACCATAAGCATCCATGACCTCGTTGTACGCCTCTATGTCCTCCCCTATTGCCCGTAAAAACTCGTTTCTCAGTTTTTCTGCCTTCTCCAGGATGGTCTCGAAGGCTCCTTCTACCTCTTTATACTTTTCCTTACCCAGGGTCAAATTTGCCACCATTGAAGAAAGAGCTGCCCCCAGAGCGCCGGCAACGGCCGCGGCCGAACCTCCGCCGGGTGCGGGTTTGCTGGAAGCCAGGTCGTTTAAAAAAGCGTCGAGCTTCTGATTTCTCGGATCAATATTAGATTTGACTGACATTTATCGTTATTCCTCCCGTTTCCAGTATACTCTAACTAGACGTTCGTTATCCCCTGAGTTGATGTCCAGTTCTCCACTGTGGGCCCTGGCAATTGCTTTCCCTATTCTTCTCGCCAGATGTTCGTTCGTAGTCGCAAGCTTTAAACAATCCGATTCCTTCTCGGTCCACATTATGCGCTGGAGGGGTCTATCTTCTTTTGCCCGCTCCTCCGCATTTTTCGCCAGTTGAAGAATTTCTTTCCTGTGTCCTTCAAAGTAGTTGCCGGATAGATACACTAAACCTTCCGGATTCCTGTCTCTTTTCCTGCGGCAGGCGGGACAAAGAGACTCATTCGCTTCCTGTTTTTCCGGCACTGCTTCGTCCAACCAGCGACCTTCATGATAGACAAGGCCGCAGCCCGGACAGTATGTAGGCTCTCTGTACTTCTTGCCTTCGTAGTAAGGATTCTTTGACTCGTGCCCAACGTCTCCCCGTCGTTCCTCTGCCATAGACACCACCTCGAGAGTCTATCGAGGATTCAGTTACTCCTCCTCAAGAAGGTCTTCAAGATAATCTATCGATTCACCGACCGTGGTTAGGTCCTCCGCGTCTTCATCCGGAATCTCAATTCCAAATTCGTCCTCAAATTCCATGATCATCTCCACCGTATCTAGTGAATCGGCTCCCAGGTCTTCGACGTAAGAAGCATCAAGGGTCAACTCGTCTTCATCCACCATAAGTTGCCTGCTAATAATTTCCTTGACTTGAGATTCTAGATCTTCCATAGAAATACCTCCTAATATGAGATAAACTCGAACTTAGCGATGACAAGTCTAGCCAAACGATAAACCACCGTCAACCCTGAGTACAGTTCCGGTGATATAGCTGGCTTTATCACTCAACAAAAATAATGTGGGCTGGGCAATCTCCTCCGGCGCGGCAAACCTCTTCAAAATAATGTTATCCAGGTAAGAGGACCTCTTATCTTCGGGAATATCCTCCGTCAACCTGGTATCGACGAATCCAGGAGCAACCACGTTTGCCCTTAGCTCTCTCTTTCCGTACTCTTGAGCCAGGGTTTTAGTAAATCCGACTATTGCCGACTTCGAAGCTGAGTAGTTGGCCTGCCCGGGATTACCGAGGAGTCCAGAAACCGAAGAAACATTTACTATACTTCCTCCCCCTTTTATCAAATACCTCAACGAAGCCCTGGTACAGTTGAAAACTCCGTTCAGATTGACGTCAATTACTCTACCCCACTCCTCTGGAGACATCCGGAGTAATAGATTGTCGCTAGTGAACCCTGCATTGTTAACAAGATAATCCAGCCTTCCATGCCGATCGAACGTTTCCTGAACCGAACTCTCTACGGATTGGAGGTCCGTGACGTCGGTTTCTAGAAAATGGCAGTTTTTGCCAATTTCATCGGCAGTATCTTCCCCTCGAGACCTGGAAAAAATGTACGTCTTTAGTCCGTTATCTACGAGACCTCGAGTAATCCCTTCGCCGATACCGCTCCCACCTCCCGTTACAATTGCGACTTCTCCGGAGTATTCCAACTCATATCACCTCGTCGAATCTTTTCCCTTCGAGATCGGGGTTAATCCTCTGGTTCAGCTTGGTCAGCGTAGCGGCGGGACCTACTTCAACCGTGGTATCGACTCCGAACTCCGCCAGAGTTTTCACGTAATCGACCCATCGCACTGGGTGCGTCATCTGTCGAGACAATAGTCTTTGCAACCTCGGACCCGAACGTTCAAACTCTCCAGAAACTCCGGAAAGTACCGGAACTTTAGGGTCCTTAAAATCGTACTTATCTATATACTTCTTTAACTCTTTCTCCGCCCCCTTCATAAACCTGGAGTGGAACGGACCTGTTACATCAAGCTTAATACACTTGGCACTTTCCTCTTTCAACTTCCTGCAGCTCCTGGACAATTGGTCTTCCCTTCCCGAAATTACTACCTGCCTGGGAGAGTTGTGGTTTGCAATGGTAACTGGCTCCTCCATCTCGTCAACTATTTTCTCTACCTTCGAGGAATCAACTCCAACTACCGCTACCATAGATCCTTCAACGTCTACGTTACCGGTCAACTTCCCCCTCTTCTTCACGATACGAATACCCTGCTCGAAAGAGATGCAGCCAGCGGCAACCAGAGCGGAAAACTCGCCCAGACTATGCCCCAGAACGCAGTCGGGATCGCAGCTTTCATCAACCAATACTTGATAACGGGCGATACTGTCAGTAAATATTGCTGGCTGAGCATTTTCAGTCGAGTTCAGCTTCTGCTCGGGCCCCTCAAGCATCAATTCCCGGATATCGAAACCCATTACCTCAGTGGCAATCTCGAAAAGGTATTTCACCCTGGAATCTTCAAAAAGTTCGGTTCCCATCCCGACGTGTTGAGAACCCTGACCCGGAAAAATAAAAGCGGTCTTACCCAAAGAAATCACCATTCGAGGAGCGTGGCCCCGTAAGCCGCTCCAGCGCCAAAAGCTGTCAACAACACTACGTCACCCGGCTCTATCGATCCTTCATCCAGTCCTTCCTTAAATGCAAGTGGAATGGTAGCCGTTGACGTATTGGCGTACTCCTCAACGTTAACTATGATCCTGTCCATCTCCACCCCTAAACTCTTGGCAAGCTGCTTAATTATTCTGATGTTAGCCTGGTGAGGCACGATCCAATCGACGTCGGATAGAGCTAAACCAGCATCCTCCAGTACGTTTAAAGACGACCTCTTCATCATATTTACCGCGCTTTTGAAAACTCCCTTTCCTTCCATCCTCACGTAATATCGCTCGTCGTCCTCACTTCCCTCCGCCGGCGGTAAACGCGTTCCCCCTCCTTCCAGCCTTATCAGCTTCGCCTTTGAAGGATCTCCAAACATCGAAGTCGATAGAATTCTCCCTCCTTCCCCCCGTGCCCCAATCACTGATGCCCCCGCCCCGTCCCCGAAGAGCACGCAAGTGCTCCTATCTTCCCAGTTTACGACCCTTGACAGTGCCTCCAGGCCAATTATCAGTATCCTCTCGTAGCCTTTTCCTTTGATCATATTTGCTGCGACATCAATTGCGTACAAAAAACCACTGCACCCCGCTTTTAGATCGAAGAACGGGACGTCCGAAGAAAGACCAAGTTCATTAACTATGAATGGAGAAGTTCCCGGTATCGGCATATCAGAGATATTGGTAGCCACGACCACTAAATCTATATCCTCGGGACCAACGGGGGATTCCTCGATTGCTTCTCTGGAAGCATCCACTCCGAGAGAAGATGGGATTTCTTCTTCCTCCAGAACGTGTCTATGTTTTATCCCGGTTCGACTGGTAATCCATTCGTCGGACGTATCGAGGGTCTTTTCCAGATCCTCGTTTGTCACGACCTTGTCCGGAACGGCCGCTCCAATTGAAAGAATATTCGGAAGAGTTTCTTTGTGACACGATTCATTCACTAAAATCAATCCTCTCCATTTCAGATTCGATTTTTCCCGGCAAGTCCCAGCGAGAAGCTTCTCTGGCTTTCAGGATCGCGTTCTTAATCGCCCGGGCTTCCGACCTGCCATGAGCTACAAAGACTACCCCTCTAACTCCAAGCAAGGGTACGGCACCAAATTGAGCGTAACTTAGCTGATTTTTTAGCTTCTTCAGCGTGGGTCGCAGGATCAACCCCCCGAGCTTGGACCGGAGGCTAGATTTCAGTGCCTCTTTGAAGAAGCCCACAGTACCTTCCACCCCACCTTCGAAGGCCTTTATGAGAATATTACCGACGAACCCCTCACAAACGACTACGTCGGCCGGCGGCTCAGTGAGTAACAGGTGAGGCTCGACGTTTCCAATATATTTAATGTCTGTCTTTTCAATTAAAGAGACCGTTTGCTTTGTCAATTTGTTACCTTTTGTACGTTCCTCACCGATATTCAGGAGCGCCACTTTGGGGTCCGTCTTGCCGAGAACGTTCTTTGCAAAAGCACTCCCCATTACTCCAAACTGGGCAAGATTTAACGGGTCCGCGTCAGTTGTAGCCCCGATATCTATCAAGACTACGTTTCCGCTCTTTACGGTTGGAGTAACACCTGCCAGGCCCGGCCTCGAAACACCCTGAATTCTCCCCAGATTAAACAGAGCGGCAGCCACCACGGCCCCGGTATTGCCCGAAGAAATAAAGATCTCCGATTCGTCCTTTAATGCCTTTACGCCCTTAACCAGGGAAGAATCCGGATTGCTCCGTACTGCTTTGGTAGGTGTATCCTCCATAGAAATAGTATTGGGAGCGTTGAGATAGGAAATTCTGGAAAGCAAATCACGTGTCTCTAGCCTCTTTACCTCTTTCTTATTTAACTCTTCCCTTCCGACCAGAGTAACTTCCAGGTCCGTGCCCTGAGCTTCTCGTAATGCCCGAATCGCTCCTTTTATTATTTCCTCTGGCGGTGCGTCCCCACTCATCGTATCCAGCAAAACTTTCATATTGGTAAGAAAAATTCACCATAAAAGATTGGTGCCGAGGGCGGGACTTGAACCCGCACGGACGAAAAATGTCCACATGGCCCTCAACCATGCGCGTCTGCCAATTCCGCCACCTCGGCAATACGGTATTAAACTACCACATCATGCAGACGAATAATAAAGCAAAAGAAAATTCAATGCAACAAAGAAGGGTAAACGCTCTGTTCCTTCACCGCCGCAGGACTTAATTGTTTAACTGGTTTAATTACCCTTTGCCCCTTACCTGGCAACTGATTTAACCTTCTAAAACTTAGTAGTAGACAAAATCCGGCAGCCAGGTAAGGGGCAAAGGGTTAGGGAATAAAATGCAGTCAGCCATTGGGAATAACTTTTCGTTTCCATCTAATACTGAAAGAACTGAGAAACATTTATTCTCGGTAATCGTTTATTTTTCTCCTGAGAACCGACCGATCTTTGGCTAAAATTATATAGCAATTCAATTATCAACGGTATATCCAAAATCACGGGAGGAAATATGTTTCCGCTGGCCAGAGAGTTCGGAAAGTTGTTGCTGTTTATCGGAGGTTTTCTAATTATAATCGGGCTTCTGTTCTTCTTTGGAAAAGATATACCCTTTATAGGTAACTTACCCGGTGACTTCCATTTCGAGAGAGGTAATTTTCATTTTTACTTCCCCCTGGGAACCGCGATATTAATTAGCCTGGGAGGAACGATACTGATAAACTTAATAATCTGGCTCATTAACAGGTAACAATCCAGCTCCCTGGCCTAATCCCGGCCAATCAGACTCCCTATGTAACTCAAACCTTTTTTCTCCGGGTGGTTGGTTTCTCCAACTTCGACCCCATCCTGGAAATACTTACCTCCGACCTCCAGGTGACAGAGCCCTATTCCTGCATCCACCCGGTTCAATTGATTCAGGTTTCTGAGAACTATTTTCGTGATTTTATTTCGCTCCCTGAGGTAAAGATGAATTGTACCTTCCTCTCCGATAACCCGCCAGGGCTGGGCGTTCAGTGCCGAAGGAGCCCTGCGGAAACAATCAATTATCTCCACAGTTTCCTTTGCCAAACTATTCGGGCTCCGTCCTATCAGAAAATGACCCGGGGCCTTCCTTTTTGGATTCTCGATTTCGTAAAGCTCCTCCTCGTCCGACAAGGGGCCCAGAGCAATTAAAGTAACACAAGTTTGGCCCGAAGGAAGCTCGATGTACTCGTTCAATTGTTCATCCTGAAAACCTTTTCCTATCCAGCAGGTACCGATACCCTGAGCCGCTAGATCTAGAACGACGAACTCGTACCTGTACCCTACCTCGATATAACCATCTTCCGTGTCCTCCGAAGTCAGGACCAGATAGTGAGGAGCCTCGACTTTCCCGTAGTCGGCAATTATTCCCGATATGTCTTCCTGTAGAGCCCGTCCATCTCTTACCAGCCGGGCGTCCACCGAGACCTCGGTGTTAAATTTCCTCGTCTCAGCGAGGTCGTTTTCAAGATCGTCCAGCTGGACTTCAGTTAGCTCTTTATTCGGGTAGTCCCTTATCGACCTTCGCCACCTTATTGCTCTATATAAACTCAACCTATATCACCCTATGGATCCTCGGACTCAAATTTTCCCTCATCGTATTCAAAGCTAAACTTAATTCATAAACACTGGCTTCATTTTTTACTAGGAGCTCTCTGCCCCTTAGCTGGCAACTGATTTAACCTTTTAAGCTTAATATTAGAGGTAATCCCGGCAGCCAGGTAAGGGGCAGAGAGGAGTTATCCGGCCCAGAGATATAAATAAGTCGTTGGCAAAAGAACTAAGTCAGAGTTACTCGAAAATTTTTAACCTCCCACCACAAAACCGCATCTTCAACAAGTTTAATCTCGGCGGGGACAGGGTACAAGGAAAGTGACTTAGCTTGTTTTTCCCGACTTTTTTCCGAATGTTTAGGGGGTGATTGAATTGGAAGAGATAAATGTTCAAAAAGAAGCGGAAAGCGAAGACGAACTAGTGTTCTCCGTGGATGTCGGAGGGAGATCAGGTACGGACCACACTGTTACGGTAGATCAAGGAACTTACGAGAGTATTGCACCCAATAATATCGGCGCTGCTGAACTGGTCGAGGAGTCCTTCAAGTTCCTTCTGGAACGGGAACCAAAGGAATCCATTCTGACCAAGTTCAACCTAACCACGATTGGAGATTACTTTCCAGAGTACGAAGAAAAGATAAAAACCAGGCTGGTAAATCGAGCTTAGCCTGTTAAAACCACGGTCTGAGGTAAAAGTCGGACAGCAGACAATAAATTCCCACCCAGGAAGGAGCTTAATGAAGAAACAGTTCCCAAAATCGATAGTCGACGAAGACAAATATAACCGATTCGATCGTCGTGATAACGTATTTGGCAGAATAAAAAACGACGAAGAAGCGCCTTTTTACCAGCAGGGAACCTACGACCGGATCGACAAAGTACTAAATAAAGAGGATGGTTATAGTTCATTTGAACTGGCCCGGGCTATCGGGGGCTGGTCAGTTTACGATTACTTCACGGAAGCATTTGAACCAAAAACGCCGGATAAGGACAAAAACATAATGGACAAACCCATACTAAGCCCACCCAGTAAAGACCCCGAGGTTCTAACAAAGGAGACAAAGAAAGCCGCCAAGGCTTATGGAGTCAGCTCAGTCGGTGTTACCAAGGTTGATCCGAGATGGGTCTATACGAAGGACCGCGAAGGAAACCCGCTCGACCATCTTCTAAACTACGATTACGCCGTCGTTATGATAGTACCGATTAAACCCGAAACCATTAGAGAATCGCCGGGATTTTCCGCCGCCAGAGCTTCAGCAGTTTCCTACTCGAAGATGGCATTCATTATCTCGTGTATGAGCGAGTTCATACGCCACCTCGGTTATAAAGCCGCTCCAATGGGCAACGACGGCGCTCTCAGCATACCACTAGCAATGGACGCGGGGCTGGGAAGGCTGGGGAGAAACGGTCTTCTCGTTAGTTCCAAACTCGGTTCCTGTCTCAAGATCTGTAAAGTATTCACCGATATGGAAATGGTCGAGGACGAGCCCGTGGATTCTCCTCTGCTCGACCAATGTCATAGCTGCAAACTCTGCAGCAGCGCCTGCGAAGTGGACGCCATTTCCACAAGAACTGAACCCGAAATCGAAACAGCTTGCCCCTCGAACAACAGGGGTATTATCAGGTGGCCCGTGGATCACTACAGGTGCTACCAGTTCTGGCTGGAGAACGGTAGCGATTGCTCGTCCTGTATAGCCGCCTGTCCCTTTACCCCGGACTAAGTCAAAATCCTATCGGAGGCCGAGCGGGCACGGTTCCACCCTTTAACCAATACAAAGCAGGCCGGGCACCTTTAGAAAAATAAAGCAGGCCGGGTCCCCGTGCCCGGCCGATACGCTCGATAGAACTTCCGGGCTTCCGGCCCGAGTTGATAATTGTCATTATATTCTTGACTTTTAGGTTCTAAATTTAGGGAAAACTTCTTGCTCACTGTTCGATAAAACCGCAGGTGAATTCCCCGGCGTGGAATTCACTGCTTCCGATCTCGGCCTCGCTCCCCATGCTTCCAGAGGAAGCATGGAACCATGCCCGCTCGGCCTCCGATAGGATTTTCCTGAACAGTCAGCAAGAAGTTAGTAGTAAAAGGAGGCCAGCTCCCCTGCCCAGCCGATACTCTCGATAAATACCCTCTTTTAACAATCGCCGGCGCAGTGAGCCTGTAGGAAAATGATAAAGTTAACGTTCATCAATTAAGTATCTCTTTTGTTCGATTGTGAGAGATTGAAGTATAAATACCAATTTTGCACTCTTCCTATTAATCCCTAGAA
Organism: Candidatus Bipolaricaulota bacterium; assembly: GCA_018335015.1. Classification (GTDB taxonomy): domain Bacteria; phylum Bipolaricaulota; class Bipolaricaulia; order M55B111; family M55B111; genus JAGXLP01. Next base: position 10,825 of record JAGXKX010000002.1, on the reverse strand, counting down.
TTAACGAACTGGAGGCGGAAGATATGACAATTAATTTCGGGTTAATCGGGCCGGGAAATATCGCCGACAGGTCTTTGGCTCCCGCGATAAGCGAGGTCGAAGGGGCGCGGCTCTGGAGGGTGACCAGCAGAAGGGTGGAGAGGGCAAAAGAGTTCGCCGCCAAACATGACGCCGGGGCCGACAACCCCGCCCACGACGACTACGGAGAGATGTTGAAAGACCCTGATTTGGATGCAGTAATGATTTCAACCCCGGACAGGTTACACGAGAAAAACGGAATACAGGCAGCCCAAGCCGGAAAGCACGTACTCATGGAAAAACCTATGGTATCGAGTTCCGAAGGCGGAGAAGTCTTGCTAGAAGCGTGCAGGTCCAACGGAGTAAAGCTAGGTGTGGCTTACCACCTGCGCTGGCACAGAGGACACCGGAAATTAGTTAGGAAAGTTCACGATGGAGTCCTCGGAAAACTGCACCACGTCAGAGTTCAGTGGTCAGTTAAGGCCGAGGACGATTCTAATTGGAGAGCCTACGACGACGTGGGAAGGTGGTGGAGTTTAGCGGGCATCGGCACGCACGGGCTGGATTTGATTCGATGGGCAATGCTTCCCGACTGCGGCGAAGTAGTGGAGATAGATAGCACAATAGCGAACAGCTACTGGAATAGTCCCCACGACGAGACAGCAATGGTAAATCTAAAGTTCGAGTCCGGTGCCACCGCCGAATTAACTACTTCGGTTCTATTCGAATCGGAGCCCGAATTTAAGATATACGGAAGGAAAGGCTCCGCGATAGCACGAGATACCCTGGGCCCCCATGGAGGAGGTACTATTATCTTAAAAGAAGAAAGTTTAGATTTTTCTCAGAAAAACCCCTACGAGGGGGAAATAAGAGACTTCGTCGAATCTATAACCGGGGATCGTGATCCCGAAGTGCCGGGAGAAGAAGGACTAAGAAACGTAGAAATTCTCGAGACTGCTGCACCGGATACCAAATCTCAATACTAGGAGGTAAGAAGTAATATGAAAGAATATTTTCCAGAGGTAGGAAAAATAGAATATAAAGGCCGGAAATCGGAAGACCCTCTCTCGTTTAAACATTACAACCCGGAAGAAACCGTCGGTTCCTCGACCATGTCCGAACAACTGAGGTTTTCCGTCGCCTACTGGCATTCTTTTACCGCCAGGGGGGCGGATCCCTTCGGGGCAAAAACTATCACCAGACTATGGGATGAAATAGACGACCCGATGGAAAGAGCAAAGGCCCGGGCAGAAGCCGCATTTGAATTTATGGGGAAGATGGGGCTGGACTATTTCTGTTTTCACGACAGGGACGTCGCCCCACCGGGAAATACACTGGCCGAAACGAACGATAACCTGGACGAGATCGTTTCTCGTATCGAAGAACTGATGGAAGACTACGACGTCGATTTACTCTGGGGAACGGCAAACCTGTTCGAGCATCCAAGGTACGCCCACGGCGCGGCGACATCTCCAAACGCCGACGTATTTGCCTACGCATCTGCTCAGGTCAAAAAAGCTCTCGAAGTTACGAAAAGACTGGGAGGCTCAAATTACGTATTCTGGGGTGGCAGAGAAGGTTACAAAACGCTTCTAAATACCGACCTCGGCCTGGAACAGGACAACCTTGCTCGGTTTCTGGCAATGGCCGTAGATCACGCAAAGAAGATAGGATTTGACGGCCAATTACTGCTTGAACCAAAACCGATGGAGCCGACAAAACACCAGTACGATTTTGACGTCGAACACGTGGCAGCTTTCCTGAGAAAGTACGACCTTGAAGACCACTTCAAGGCTAATATCGAAGCCAATCACGCTACCCTGGCCGGTCACAATTTTCACCACGAACTGGCTTACGCCAGGGAAAACGACTTACTGGGAAGCGTGGACGCCAACCAGGGTGATCTCCTGCTGGGCTGGGATACGGACGAGTTCCCGACGGACGTTTACAGCACTACTCTGGCAGCCTACGAAATTCTCAAGAATAATGGTCTGGCTCCAGGTGGGCTGAATTTTGATGCCAAAGTCAGACGGGAATCGTTCGAGGCTCGTGACCTTTTCATCGCTCACATTGCCGGTATGGACACCTTCGCTTTTGGATTGAAAGTGGCTCAGAGATTGAAAGAAGACGGGGTCCTAGAAGAATTCAGGAAAGAACGTTACTCCAGCTTCCAGGAGAGCCTGGGGAATAAAATAAAAGATCCCGATACGGACTTCGAAATGCTAGAAGAACACGTGATGGAGAACGTAAGCGAGCCTATCGAACTTGAATCCGGGAGGCAGGAGAAGCTAAGGGGACTGTTAAATTCCTATATCACTACGACGGAGTAAACACAACTCGATTTTTTACCACCGCTGTAGTTAATTACCCGACCTAATAACTGCTCTCTGTCTCTTACCTGGCAACTGATCGAACCTTTGAAACTCAGCAGTAGTGATAATACGGCAGTCGGGTAAGGGGCAGATTTTATCCTCCAATTCCCAGGGTGAGGGAAAGCACGGCCGTTAGAACGCCGACACCAACCATCTTAAGCCCGAAGGAGATAAGACTTTCTCGGGAAATCTTTCCCAGAAAGGCCCCTAATAGAGCCAGAAGGGACAGGGCAACTCCCGCGGAGGCATAATAGGCAATTTCCATAGTTCCGAGACCGAGAAGCGGGAAAAAATAAGGTACGGTCGAAAGCAGGGCACATAAAAAGGGAGACGCCCCGTTAACTATTGAGATAGCTATCGACCGCTGGGTCACGTTCTTTTTATGCACGGACCCCTCCAGGTCGGATAACATGTCCCGCTGTAATTCCTTAAACTTTTTCAGTCGTTCCGCCTTTTCGGTTATATAAGCGCCCGAAACGCCGGAAACTCCTAGGGCAATTGCGGCTCCCAGGCTCGAGGTAACAAGCACTTTCGGATCCCCTACGCCCGTGGAAAAAGAGCCCGCCGTTATTCCCAGAACCGTCAGTATTCCGTCAAATCCGTTCAGAACGAAATAACGCCGGGCGATCCTCCAGAATTCTTCGCCTTTGAGGCTTTCAAACATGGAAATTCTTCCTCAACCCCCTTAGAAAGATTCTTCCTGCTGGGTACCGGACCATAATAGTATAACAATATTGTTCCGATATTGTAGAGCGAATACCCCGAAAAAATGCTCCAAGCAGACTTATTCCCGGCCGACTTTCTAGTTCTCGTGGAAAGGACTTTGTATAAAACAAGTTTTTATGCTATATTTAATCGCTTGCGTAAGCGATTTACGGAGTGGTTCAGAATGGCAACGATGAAAGACGTAGCTAAACTGGCGGACGTCTCAGTAACAACTGTTTCTCACGTAATAAATGGTACCAGATACGTAAGCCCCGAACTTACAGGGCGCGTTAACAGGGCAATAGAAGAACTTGACTACCACCCTGATCCTCTCGCCCAGGGGCTCAGCAAAGGGGAAAGCCAGACCATCGCCCTTGTAGTATCGGACATCGTGAACCCTTTCTTCCCTCAGGTGGCCCGGGGGGTCGAGGATTGCGTAAGAGAACACGAATTTAGCTTAATCCTGAGCAATACCGACGAGAACGCGAACCAGGAAAGCCAAAATATTTCTCTACTGGAATCGAAACGGGTAGATGGTTTCGTTATTTCTCCTACCGGCGGAGGGGGGGAAAATATCCAGCCTCTTATCGAAAAAGATCTTCCAGTAGTGTGTATTGATCGAGAACTGCCGGAAGTAACTGTCGATCAAGTGTTCTCTGATAACAGGGAAGGCGGATACAAAGCTATTCAACACCTAATTGATCGGGGCCACGAAAACATCGGAATTATCCTGGAAAGTACCGAGATAGCCAGTTTTAAACATAGACTCGAAGGTTATAAAGACGCCCTGAAAGACCATGGAATAGAGATAGAGGAAGAATATATCAAAAAGTCCGGTCTGGAGGTCGAGGGTGCTTACGCTTCAACCGAGTCCCTACTGTCTGATCACCCGGAAGTAACGGCAATATTTAGCACGAACGATTTGATGACCGAGGGAGTGCTACGATATTTTAAAGAGCACGAGGTAAAATGTCCCGAGGATATCGCGCTCGTGGGTTTTGACGATCCGGAATGGGCCGCGAGCTTCAATCCCAGTATTACCTCAATTGCCCAGCAACCCTACGAAATGGGATACCAGGCAGCCCACCTCTTATTTGAAGAGATCGAAGGCACGGAAAAAGCCCGAACACCCCGAAAGATAGAGCTCGATACGGAGTTAAGGATAAGAGAATCGAGTGCCAGCGCAGGCTAAATTATTTCACCATCGTAGTACATCGCTGTTTAGTCTTCACCTGTACCCGCCCTCCTTACCTGGCCACTGATTTAACCTTTAAAACTAAGCATTAGAGGTAATGCGGCAGCCTGGTAAGGGTTGAAATTAAAATATAGTTATTGCTTACGAACTACATCTCGCTTCCAAATAGTTTTGAAAAACTGAGACCTGAGAGTGTTGACTTATTTGACTAACTTTGCCGAATATGTTATATTGAAGCCAATTAACGTTTGCGCAAGCGCTTAATTAGCTTTGACCCGAGGGTGGTTAAAACTAAAACTAAAGAAAAACGGTAACAGACGGGGCCAAAGAGAAACACTGGCGCACCCAGGTGGTTCGAGCTTATCTTCGAGCGGAATCAGTGAGAATGGGGAAATTTATCCCCAGTATCTTACAAATTATTTTTACAAACCGGGAGGTTGTACAATGAAAAAACTTCTAATTGTTTTACTTGCGGTATCGTTAGGGATTGCTACCTTTTCAGCAGTCCCCGTGGCGCAGGAAGAAGAGATGAGGATTGGCGTGGCCATTCCTTCAGCTGATCACGGCTGGACAGGCGGAGTAGTATGGTGGGCAAAACAGGCCATAGAAGACTGGAAGGAAAAGGAGCCGAACGCAGAATTCTTTTTGGTAACTGCGGACTCACCGAACCAACAGGTCGGGCAAGTTGAAACACTCATGGTAAGAGACATAGACGTCCTGGTAATACTGGCCCATCAGTCCGGACCACTGACACCGATCGTCGAGGAAGCAGCGGAAGAAGGTATATACATCGTATCGGTCGACCGCGGGTTAACGAAACCGGTATCCGACATATACATCCGAGGCGATAATGCCGGGCTCGGTCGAGTGTCAGCTGAATGGATGGCGGAAGAGCTTGACGGAGAAGGCAAGATAGTTGCCCTGGAAGGCATACCTTCCGTAATTAACAAGGAAAGGGTCGAAGCGTTTGAGGGCGTAATGGATCAGTATCCCGGAATTGAAATTCTGGACTCTCAGCCTGCTAACTGGAGTACCCAGAAGGGGCTGGAAATAATGGAAAACTACCTCCAGAAGTACGACGAAATCGACGCAGTATACGCTCAGGACGACGACGTACTAAAGGGCGTCCTGCAGGCCTATGAAGAATCGGGCCGAGACGACATAGAATTTATGCTGGGGGGCGCCGGATCTAAAGACATAATAAAGATGATCATGGAAGGACACGAACTGGTCCGAGCTGACGTGACTTATCCACCTTCTATGATAGCAACGGGAATCAGCCTCGGAGTTAAGGCGGCGAGAAACGAAACTCTGGACGGATTCTACCAGAGAAAGCTTCCTTCGGACATAATCCTGAGGGCAGAACTGGTTACCAGGGAAAATGCAGAAGAATACTACTATCCGGATTCCGTATACTAAAATTCTTTGCTCAACAACCAACAATTAAATTAAGCGAGTACAAACAAATAAACCTGGGGCGATATAGCTCCAGGTTTATTTTTCTCCCTACAGAAATATTCCTTTTTGAAAGCTTCGAGCTGTTAATTCTAAGAGGTGGATAACAAAATGGCCGAGCCAGTGGTCGAAACAGAAAATATTGCCAAGGAGTTCTCCGGAGTCCGGGTACTTAACGATATAAACATCGAGATAAACAGGGGAGAAATTTTTGGCTTAATTGGGGAAAACGGTGCAGGCAAGTCCACACTTATAAAAATAATTAACGGTATCTATCAACCGACCGAGGGCAGGTTTTTCTTCGAAGGAGAAGAAGTCGAAAAGATGGATCCGTTTCGGGCAAAGGAAATTGGAATAAGCACTATACCCCAGGAATTCAACCTAGTTGACCACCTAAACGTCTACGAGAATATTTTCCTGGGTCAAGAATACCAGAAGAACGCTCTGTTGCTTGACCGGAAGAGGATGAAACAAATGACCCAGGAATTAATGGAAGAGCTCGAGGCAGACATCTCTCCTGAAGACCGGATAGGAGAAATCAGCGTAGCCCAAAAACAGATGGTAGAAATCGCCAAAGCCATAGCTTACGAATCTAAGTTACTTATAATGGACGAACCGACCACCGTCCTTACGTCCAACGAAATAGAGGTCCTGTTTTCGTTGATGAGGGATCTGTCCGATCAGGGTGTTACGATAGTCTACATTTCTCACAAACTTCGTGAGGTCAAAAAAATATGTAACCGGGTTATGGTTTTGAGGGACGGAGAGTTCATATCACTCCAGTCTACAGACGAGGTTACGGAGCACGATATGGCAAACATGATGGTCGGGCGAGAACTGAACCAGATGTTTCCCGAAACAACTCCCCCGGAAGAAGAACCTGTTCTGGAGGTAAAGGGCTTATCATCAAGAGACGGAAGGGTTGAAAATACGTCATTCCAGCTGAAAAAGGGAGAGATTCTGGGATTTGCCGGACTGGTAGGTGCGGGAAGAACGGAACTAGCTGAAACGATTCTCGGGATCAGGGAAAAGAAAGAGGGGGAAATTCTGATCAAAGGAGAGAAGTTAGAGGTATCATCTCCCAGACAAGCCGTTGATAACGGGGTTGCGTACCTTCCGGAGGACCGTCAATCTACCGGTATAATTGCCAATTTCGAGGTGCCAAAGAACATTACACTTATTTCTCTCCAAAAATACATAAGAAACTTTTTGATCAGCCGTAAACGGGAAAAGGACAAAACCCAGGATTACATCGATGAATTTAATATCCAGGTACCGTCCGTAGACTCCAAACTGGAAACTTTGAGCGGAGGAAATCAGCAAAAAGTTTCTCTTGTAAAGAGCCTGGACACTGAACCGGAAATCTTTATTTTTGACGAACCAACCAGAGGAATTGACATAAGCGCTAAAATGGATATATTCAATTTTATTAACGAGTTAGTTCAGTCGGGTATATCCGTGATCTTTATTTCGTCAGAACTGGAGGAGATCATAGGAATGGCAAACCGGGTGGCGGTCATGCGAGAGGGTAGTATCTCGGGAATCCTAGAAGGAGACGAAATTACCGAAGAAAGAATTATGTATCACGCAACTGGTTTAGAAACGAGGGCTGTATAAATGAAAACGAGTAAAACTTATTTAACAAAAACCAAGAATTTTCTGAAGGAGATTGATTTATCCAAGTACGGTCCGTTGATAGCGGTGATTGTACTGGTTGTAGCTTCCTCCTTCGCCAGTCCCTATTTTTTGAGGTGGCGAAATATTACCAATGTACTTAGACAAATATCCTATACCGGTATTATTGCACTGGGTATGACTTTCGTCATAATTGCCGGAGGTATTGACCTTTCAGTAGGGTCTATGACCGCTTTCGTCGGCGGTATAGTTATCATCATGGTGAATCACTTCGGCGGGGGAGTACTTGCGATATTCATCGCGATAGCAGTCGCAGTTTTGATGGGAGCGGCGGCTGGAGCATTCAACGGATTGATTATCACGAAAGGCAAGGTGGCACCGTTTATCGTTACCCTGGGAACCTGGGGAATGTTTAGATCTCTGACTCTTTATATAAGCGGAGCCGGGGAGTTCCGGACGAACAGTCAACTGTTTTCGGAAATCGGGATGGGTTATTTCCTGAATATTCCTATCCCGGTCTGGGTGTTGCTCGTTTTCACGGCTTTTTACGGTATCCTTCTGAATAGGACGAAGTTCGGCCGCTATGCTTGTGCCATCGGTTCAAATGAACGAGTAGCCAAATACTCTGCTATAAACGTTTCTAAGATCAAATTTATCACCTACATTATAACAGGGTTCAACGTGGCAATAACCTCCGTCCTGCTCTCTTCTCGCCTGAATTCTATCAATCCGACCACGGCGGGCTCCGGATTCGAGCTGGACGCGATCGCAGCTGTTATCATAGGTGGCACAGCGCTTTCCGGTGGCACGGGATCGGTCCTGGGCACGCTGCTCGGGGCTATAATACTCGGTATTGTAAACAACATGCTTAACCTTCTTGGTGTTTCACCCTATCTCCAGGGAACCGTAAGAGGCCTAGTTATAATTGGCGCGGTTCTGATCCAGAGACAGAGAAGTTAAAACTCTACCTGACCTGTTCCCTAAAGTTTTACGACGATAAATACAACTTACAGAAAACCAATCGAGGTGAAAAAATGTCCGATAACGAGGTTTTAAGCTACGGCATGGTTGGGGGTGGACCTGGTTCATTCATAGGCGGGGTTCACAGAAAGGCAGCTAAATTCGACGGTGAGGCGGAGATCGTCTCCGGTGCTTTTTCGAGAACCTACGAGAAGACACTCCAAACCGGGAGGGAACTCGGCCTGGACGAGGATAGACTGTACGAAGATTACAAAGAAATGGCGAAAAAAGAGGCCGCCTGCGATGATGGAATCGATTTTGTTTCGGTAGTGGTACCAAATAAATTCCACTATCCCATCGCAAAGGAATTTCTAAATCGGAAAATAAACGTAATTTGTGACAAGCCGCTAACCGTGACACTCGACGAAGCGAAGGAACTGGAAGAACTTACGAGAAAAAACGACCTGCTCTTAGGGGTAACTTACGTCTATTCGGGCTACCCGATGGTCAAACAGGCAAGAGAATTGATCCAGTCCGGAGAATTGGGGGAGATAAGAGTAATTCAGGGAGAATATCCCCAGGAATGGCTGGCTGCTCCGGTCGAAAAAGAGGGTAATAAACAGGCAGAGTGGAGGACGGACCCGGAGCTATCGGGGGATGCTAACTGCGTAGGGGATATTGGCACGCATATTGAAAACACGGTCTCCTACATTTCGGACCTGGAAATAGATTCCATCGCCGCAAATCTTAGCATCTTCGGTAAAGGCAGAGAACTTGACGACAACGCCGAGATGATGGTCAAGTTTTCGAGCGGCGCTACCGGCTCGTTCTGGTGTTCTCAAGTCGCCGTCGGCCACGATAATGGCCTTAAAGTTAGAGTATACGGCACCAAAGGGTCCTTGGTTTGGAGACAGGAAAATCCGAACTACCTCGAAGTTTCGTACCTCCATAAACCCAAAGAAATACACAGCCGAGGACGCGACGATCTACATTCTTCTGCTACAGAAGCTGTAAGGCTGCCGGGTGGACACCCAGAGGGGTTCTACGAGGCATTCTCAAACATATATTCTAGCTTTCTAGCTGCTCTAAAGGACAAAAAACAGGGTAAAGATATAGATCCCGAGTACTACGACTATCCTGACGTTACCGAAGGAGTCCAGGGAGTAAAGTTTATAGAAACTTGCCTGGAGAGTTCGGACCGGAACAGCGAGTGGGTAGAACTGACTTAGGTTCAACCTAATATTAAATAATATCAAAAAGAGGAGGTAAAATTATGGGGAGACCTGTTACTTTATTCACCGGACAGTGGGCTGATCTGGAGTTCGAAGAAATATGTGAATTAGCGGGAAACATGGGCTACGACGGATTGGAAATCGCTTCCTGGGGCGATCACCTGGATCTCCAGAAAGCTGCGGAAGATCCCGAATACGCTGAAAACAGAAAGAGAATACTGGCGGAAAATAACCTGGACGTCTGGGCTATAGGTACCCATATAATAGGCCAGTGCGTAGGAGCACGCTACGACAGCAGACTGGACAACTTCGCCCCGGACGAGTTGAGCGGTAAGCCGGATGAAATTCAAGAGTGGGCCGTCCGACAGATGAAGTACGCCCCAGTAGCAGCAGTCAACATGGGCTGCGACGTAATAACCGGATTTACCGGCTCTCCAGTCTGGAAATTTTTCTATTCCTTTCCTCAGACTTCGGAAGAAATGATAGAAGACGGTTTCGACGAAATCCTCGAACTGTGGACGCCAATCTTCGACGAATTTGACGAAGAGGCAGTGAAGTTCGCCCTCGAAGTCCACCCGACAGAAATTGCCTTTGACTACCATACCACGGAAAGACTCCTTGAAAAGTTTGATTACAGAGAAACTCTGGGGATCAACTTCGATCCCAGCCATCTAATATGGCAGGGAGTCGAACCGCACCTGTTCCTCCGCGATTTCTCCGACCGAACCTATCACGTCCACATGAAAGATGCTTCCGTAAACCTCGACGGCAGATCAGGAATTCTTGGCTCTCATTTGCCGTTCGGCGACACCAGAAGGGGATGGAATTTCAGGTCCCTGGGACACGGTGACGTCAATTTCGAGGCAATCATCCGAGAATTAAACGATATGAACTATACCGGCCCCCTTTCGGTCGAATGGGAAGATAGTGGAATGGACAGAAAATTCGGGGCCAGTGAAGCGGTAGACTTCGTCAGAGATATTGATTTCGAACCATCCGATCTGGCTTTTGACAAATCCATAAAAGAATAATTAGTCTTTAGCGAAAATCAGAACTTGAATCCCTCGGCCTGTAGCAGGGGATTTTTACTCTCGCGGTAAGCTACGGGGCTTTCTCGGTAAGTTATTAATCTAAAACATGGGGGACCATAGAATGAGTCGATTTATGATTGGAATTGACCTGGGTACCAGCGGAGCAAAGTCCGTATTGCTTGAGGAGTCGGGAGATGTAAAGGCTACGGCAAAATCCGAATA
>JAGXKX010000016.1 GCA_018335015.1 Candidatus Bipolaricaulota bacterium | reverse complement strand
TACGAGACGGAAACAGCCAAGTTAACAGGAAATATGGAAGTGTATTTTATCTTTCTAATCACCTACACACCTATAGGAGGTGCGTGTTGATGTTTAAGAGTAATCTCAAACTGTTGTTAGTTTCATTGGTGTTCATTGGTTTGATTGCCGCACCGGCTTTTGCTCAGAGTGAAGCGTCGGAAGAACCGATAGAAATTTTCTTCTTCCCGGGAGGTAGTCCTGGAGGTCCGTTTGCCACTGTAGTTCAGAAAGGAGCTAAAGAAGCTGCCAGCATACTGGGCGACAGGGTAAACGTTAAATACAAGTGGTCGGACTGGAATCCCCAGAAAATGGTCAATCAACTACAGGAAGCGATAGCCTCCGATCCTGACGGGATAGCTATCATGGGTCACCCCGGAGTTGACGCTTATGAGCCATTTGTCGAGGAAGCAGTAGAGGAAGAAGGTATAGTAGTAACCAGCCAGAACGTCACGCTACCTGAACTGGAAGAAAGGTATAAGTCAAAGGGGTTCGGGTACGTAGGCCAGGAACTCTATCCGTCCGGCTATACTCTTGGAAAAGCGGCTGCAGATAGAGCTGGGCTGGAAGAAGGAGACAAGGCCCTCGTCTGGGGGTTGAAGTCCGAACCGACAAGAGGAGATAGAACACGGGGAGCCATAGATGCACTGGAGGAGAAAGGTATAGAGGTAGATTATATCGAAATTTCTTCCGAAGTCGATGCGGATGCCTCAGCTGGCATACCGGTGATCACAGGTTATCTCCAGAGTAATCCTGACTGCAAGCTGGTAATTACGGATCACGGAGCTCTAACAGCAACCCAGGAACAGTACTTCTCCGCAGCGGGCCTTGGCCCGGATGAAATCTATGGTGCAGGTTTTGACCTCTCGCCAGCTACGGTTCAAGCAATTCAAGGCGGTTATACCGACTTAGTTCTGGACCAGCAACCCTACCTGCAGGGTTTTCTGCCAATATTCCAGACATACTTAAGCGCAAAATACAGGTTCTCCGGGTTACATATTAAGACTGGTGCAGGGCTGGTACATTCTGGTAACATAGACGCAATTGCACCGCTGGCGGAAGAAGGTATTCGATAATTTTAAGAGTAACTGGCGGGCCGGTACTTACAAGTAACTGGCCCGCCAAAATTTCTTTCAGGGAGGGATATATTTTAGGCTATGAGTCTCGTTGAAATGAAGAACATCCACAAGCGCTTTGGTGGCGTAGTTGCTCTACGAGGAGTTGACTTTACAGTCGGGGACAATGAAGTAATTGGACTGATCGGGGATAACGGGGCGGGGAAATCGACTTTGCAGAAGATACTGAGCGGTCTATACCCCCCGACCGAAGGGGAAATATTCGTAAAGGGCGAGAAAATAGACCCAAATAACTACTCGGTAAGGCAGGCTCACGAAATGGGTATAGAGACTGTGTTCCAGGAAAAAGCATTGGGGCAAAAACAGGCCCTGTGGCGGAATATATTTCTGGGAAGACAGCCGACAACTAAATTTGGGTATCTCGATGTGGAAGAAGCAAAATCGGAGACGGATAGGATAATGAAACAATTCCTGGGATTCACTGGCGAGGGAGTCTCGCCCGATTCAACGGTTAGCACACTGTCCGGAGGGGAGCGCCAAGGAATAGCCATTGGCAGGGCGATGTACTTTGAAGCAGACCTAATTATTCTGGATGAACCCACCAACGCCCTCTCCGTTAAAGAAATTGGAAAAGTTCTAGATTTTATCAGGGAGGTTAAGCGCCAAGGTAAGTCCTGTGTGTATATATCCCATACGATTGCTCATATCTACGAGGTTTCCGATCGTTTCGTAATTTTGGATAAAGGAAAGGTAGCTGACAGAAGGGAAAAGGGAGAATTGACCGAGCAGGAACTTATCGACGAGTTAACACACCATGCCACTAGACCCGAAACGGAGGAACGTAGTCCATGAATGTAATAGAACGTATTAAGACCTACAATACCCAGCTGGGCCTGACGTTTATAGGTCTACTGGTCCTAATTTTGTTTATGGTTACCGCGCCCGGGACTTTCCTTAGGGGGAGAATATATAGTTCCTTCCTCTCTATTACTCCGTTTATTGGAATAGCCGGCCTGGGGTTGACGCTGGTTCTCGTCTCCGGGGAAATAGACCTTTCGTTTACCGCTGTAATGGGTTTTGCCGGTTACGTATTTGCCGTGACAATGGGTTTTACTGGTAGCATTATTCTGGGAATACTAGCGGGTCTGGCGTCCGGAGCTGTGGTCGGGATGTTAAATGGAATGCTGGTAACCCTGATCGGAATTCCTTCAATAGTTGTGACGCTCGGAATGCAGTTTTTGATTCGTGGTGCCACAAACATCATCGCAGCGGGCCAGGCAACCACATTGACACAGTTAGCCGGAACTCCTATTCACTCCCTGCTCGTTGGTGAAATCGGGGGCGTAGTCCCGGCCCAATCCATATGGTTTCTCGTCCTGGCAGTGCTGGTATGGTCTCTGCTGTTCAGACATAAATTCGGCGATCATATACTATTCAGCGGTGATAATCCTGAAACAGCCGAGATGATGGGTATAAGCGTTACCAGGACCAAAATTATAGTTTTCATGATATTTGGTGCCCTGGCGGCTTTTTCCGGTATCCTGGATTCATTTAGGTTAAGGACCTGGTGGCCTACCATGGGACAGGGTTACTTGATGACCACTATGGCTGCAGTGTTCATCGGTGGAACTTCCATGTTCGGAGGAGAAGGTACAGTATACGGAACTTTTCTTGGGGCCTTTATCATCGGATCACTTGAAGCAGGAATCGTAGCTGCGGGACTTTCCGGCTTCTGGACCAGGTTTATATATGGGATTCTGATCTTAATAGCGGTAACGATTCATACCCTCCTTCGAAGGCAATCGTGATGACCAACTTCAGCCCGCGAGAAAGAGTAAACGAGGCCTTAAACCACGAAGAGCCAGACCGGATTCCGAACGACTTCGGTGGAACCATAGTCTCCAGTATACACCTGGAGCCGTACAAAGAACTTACCGATTACCTTCAGCTTGATCCGGGAGGGTTGGGTATCAGGGATCACGTCCAGCAACTACCTTTTTTGACCGAGGACTTTCGGGAATACTTCCAGGTGGATTTTGTGCCCCTATCAGCTAATCCACCAGCGGATTGGAAGCTGGAAATAGAAGAGAACAAAGATGCTTACACCTACGTAGATGAGTGGGGAACCACCATGCGTATGCCGAAAAGTGGGGGGCATTACTTCGATTACTGGGAGTTTCCCGTAACTGGTGACCTGAATGAGCTCAAAAGTTACGATTGGCCGAACCCGGACGATCCAGCAAGGACGGAAGGGCTTCGGGAAGAGGCATTCAATTTACGAGAAGAAAAAGACTACGCGATATGTGGGAGTCCGTTATTCGGCGGGGGAATCCTCGAACAGGCGGAGCGGATTATCGGCTTAAGTCAATTTTTAACTTTGCTGCTCAAGGATAGCGAAGCGGCTGAATATATCCTGGATAGATTGACCGATATTTACAAAAAATCGGCAGCAAACTTCCTCGGGGAAGTAGGAGACTTAATTGACGTAGTGCTCTACTGGGACGACGTGGGGACCCAGGACTCCCTTCTGATCTCACCGGAAACTTACCGGGAAATGATTAAGCCCCGCCAGAGAGAGTTATTTGATACGATTAAGTCCTGTACTGACGCCAAAATATTTTACCATACGGACGGAGCAATCTGGCGTCTCATCCCGGATTTGATAGAAATCGGTGTGGACATACTCCAGCCAATTCAGGTCAACTCCGGTCGAATGGGGGAGACAAAGGAGTTAAAGCGGGAATTCGGTGATGACATTGTCTTCTGGGGAGCGAGCTGTGATTCCCAGAAGGTGCTACCTTACGGAACCCCCGAAGATGTAAGAAGAGAGACGAAACGTCGGATAAATGATCTTAAAGATGGTGGGGGCTACGTTTTCTCACCGATTCACAACGTTCAACCTGGCGTACCGCCGGAGAATATAGAAGCCATGTACGAGACCTTCTTCGAGTTAAGAGACTACTGACGTCTAGAAAAGGAGTGGACCAGCCTAAAGTGAGTTTTCAGGTGGTTAAACGATGAATTCAAAGGACCGGGTATTAAAAGCAATATCAGGACGAGAGCCGGATCGGGTGCCCATTGATGTCTGGTATACGCCGGAGATGCGGGAAAAGATGGCTGACCACCTTGGGGTAGATGACTCGCGCGCTTCTGAAGAAAAGTACTATCCGGACCCGGTTCAGCTTGAACTCGGAAACGATCTCTTGATCACTACAGTAGGGCCGGCTGCCAGCTATTACATGTCTGACGAGGAATACTACGAAGACGAATGGGGAATCGGCTGGCGTCAGGTAGATTATGGAAAAGGCATCTATACTGAACCGTACAAACACCCCCTGGCGGAAATAGAAGATCCCGACGAATTTGAAATTCCCGATTTCTCCAAGGACGAAAGGTACGAAGAAGCTAACTACCTCGTTGATAAGTTCGGAGATACTCACGCCATCGTGGGAGAAATTAGTTGCACTATCTTCGAGCTATCCTGGTATCTTCGAGGCTTTGAAAGGGTTCTGCGTGATTTTCACACAAACAAAGACTTCGTCAAGAAGTACTTTGACAAGTTAAAGAAGTGGGCCAAAACTGCCGGAACTAAGCTGGTAGAAAGTGGCGTCGATATAATATTTCTCGGAGACGACGTTGGGTCCCAGGACCAGATGCTTATTTCCCCGGATACTTTCAGGGAGTTCCTCAAACCGGTATATGCAGAATTGTTCGAGTCTTTCAGGGATGTAAAACCTGACGTGAAAGTTGCTTTTCACACTGACGGTAATGTAATGCCGATCATAGGGGATTACGTGGAAATAGGGGTGGATATCCTGAATCCAATTCAACCTCAGGCGCTAGCGCCCGACCAAGTAAAACGAAAATTCGGCGATGAGCTAACTCTCTGGGGAAGTATAGATAATCAATCCACCGTACCGTTTGGCACGCCGGAGGACGTGAAGAAAGAGGTCGTTTCCAGACTGAAGAACGTGGCTCCTGGTGGAGGGTTGATTCTTGGACCTTCTCACGCCGTCCAGCCGGACGCCCCAGTAGAAAATTTGATAGCTTTTTACGACACAGTAAAGAACTCAGGGAGCTATCCTATACGATCGAGTAAGTAGTGTTCTTGACAAAAGTCCAAGGTGGTGATTGTTATGCTGGAAGAACTGAGAGAAGATGTTTACCAGGCCCTCATGGGGCTTCCGGAAAATGGACTGGTTATGGGTACCAGTGGAAACGTGAGCGGGAAAAAGGATAACCACGTGGTGATTAAACCAAGCGGAGTCGCCTATGACGAGCTATCGCCTTCCAACCTGGTGGTGGTAGACCTGAGTGGAGAAGTAATCGAGGGTGATCTCAGACCATCAGTGGATACCCCGGCACACCTTCATATTTACAACAGGGTGGCAGACCTACGAGGAATAGTTCATACACATTCGACATACGCCACTGCCTTTGCCGCGATGGGCAGGTATATTCCACTTTACCTGACTGAGGGCGGTGACCTTTTCGGCACGGGTATTCCAGTCTCTGATTACGTTCCGCCAGGTGACGAAGCAATCGGTGAACAATTTTACGTTAAAGCAGCCGGAGATGATATAAAAGCCCTGCTTATGAAGCAACACGGTGTTTTTACTGCCGGCCCGGGGCCGAAAGATGCGCTCAAGGGGGCGGTGACCGTAGAGCATATTGCAAAAGTCTCCTATATTGCAGAAAACGGCGGGGATCCGGAGGAGTTACCCGCGGAAGAAGGTGAAAGATTACACAAAAAATATATGAACAACTATGGACAGGAGGAGTAAAAAATGACAAAACAGTATCTGGTCGGTACGGATATCGGGACACAGGGGACAAAAACGGTGGTCGTGGACACGAGCGGTGAAGTCATAAGTAGCGGTTCGTCCTTTTATTCCGTTGAACAGCCTTTCCCGTCCTGGGCCCAGCAGTGGCCGGAAGTCTGGGAAGAGGCAACTTATGATTCCATGAGCGAAGCAATAGAGAGTTCCGACGTCGATTCGGAACGAATAGCTGGTGTAGCAGTAAGCGGTCTATACGGGGGTTCGGGAGTACCCGTGAACGAGGAAATGGAACCGGTAAATCCCTGCCTGATCTGGATGGACAGGAGAGCCACGGACGAAGTAAAGTGGGTAAAAGAAAACGTTGACCTAGATAGGCTGTTTGAGATAACGGGAAACTACGTCGACTCGTACTATGGTTATACGAAGATGCTCTGGCTGAAGAATAATAAGCCGGAAGTATGGAAAGATATCTCTCTATTTGTCCCTCCATCAAACTACGTCGAATACAAACTGACCGGAGAGCTTGCCGTTGACTATTCCTCGGCGGGAAATATTGGTGGTATATTCGACCTCGAAGAACTAAACTGGTCCGAAGAAGCGTGTGAGACCCTGGGGATACCTATCGAGTTGATGCCGGAGCGGCTGGTACCTTCGGACGAAGTAATTGGTAAAATTACGCCTGCAGCTTCGGATAAGACTGAGTTACCGGAGGGAACCCCTGTCGTGGCAGGAGGTATTGATGCTCCGATGTCGGCTCTGAGTGCCGGAGCTTTTGAGGAAGGAGACAACGTGGCAATGATGGGAACTTCCACCTGCTGGGGGATAATTCACGAGGGTGAAGGGTTGACCCCGGAGTTAGTTTCCATGCCCCACGTCGCCAACTCGGAGAAAAAGATTTATACCTGGGGAGGCTCGGCGACAACCGGCGCACTGGCCAGCTGGTTCAAGGATCAATTCGGCGGCGCCGAGTCGGAAATGGCGGAAAAGACCGGTCTTGATGCTTTCGAAGTTTTAGACATGGAGGCAGAAAAGATTCCGCCTGGTTCCGAAGGTTTGCTCGCCCTGCCTTACTTCAAAGGTGAGCGATCACCGATCTGGGACCCCAGGGCCAGCGGAACAATTATGGGACTTTCTCTCTATCACACTAAACCCCACGTCTTTCGAGCACTGCTGGAGTCGGCTGCCTATAGCCTTAGACATAATATAGAAATTGGCAAGGAGGTCGGCATTCCGTTAAAAGAAGAGACCAGTATCGTCGGGGGAGTTTCGAAGTCCGAACTCTGGTCTAAAATCATTGCCGACGTTGTCGGCAGGCAGATAATCGTTCCATCTGGCGGTGTGGGAGCCCCGTTTGGAGACGCACTGCTCGCGGGAGTGGCGACAGGTGTCCTCGAAGATTATTCCGAAGTCGAGGAGTGGTTTACCCGGGACAAAGTGATTTCACCGACGGAGGAAAACTCCAGACTTTACGATAAATACTACGATCTTTACCTGGAACTTTACGAAAACAGTAAATCGATAATGCATGAACTGGCAGAGTTAGCCGAGGAGGAAAAATGAGAAAACAAAAAAATTTACAGATTACTTTTGGGGTAATTGTCGCCAATAGAGGCTTTTTCCCGGATAAATTAGTCGAAGAGGGCAGAAAGCAGATATTGGACCGTCTCGATGATCTCGGGTACGAAACCGTAGTTTTGAGCGAGGAAGAAACCGAATACGGTGCGGTGGAGACGAGAGAGGATGCGAAGAAATGCGCCCGGTTATTCAAGAAAAACGAGGACGAGATTGACGGAGTCATCGTAACTCTACCGAACTTCGGGGACGAAAAAGCCATCGGCGACACAATAAGGGAATCTGGCCTGGAAGTACCGGTCCTCGTGCACGCTTTCCCCGACGAACTCGGTCAGATGAATATTGAAAATCGCCGTGATTCCTTCTGCGGTAAGATGTCCGCCTGCAATAATCTAACACAGTACGGAATAAAATTTACGACGACTGATAATCACGTTCTAGACGTAAATTCGGAAGGTTTCAAAGAAGAGGTAGATAAATTTGCGGGTGTATGTCGAATAGTGGATGGTGTTCAAGGTGCTCGCCTGGGCTCCATTGGTGCTAGAACTGCTCCGTTCAACACGGTTAGATACAGCGAAAAGATTCTTGAAAGGAACGAGGTAAGCGTGGAGACGATAGACCTCTCGGAAATTCTGGGCCAGACTAAAGCTCTGGATGAATCGTCGTCAGAAGTTAAATCCAGCCTTCAGGAGATTCAGGAATACGCGGAAACGGGTTCCGTACCACAGGATTCGCTGGTGAAGATAGCGAAATTAAAATGGGTCTTAGACAGATGGGTCGAAGAAAACGACCTTGTTGCCACCGCGATCCAGTGCTGGTCGGCCATCGAAGAGTACTACGGAGTGGTGCCCTGTACTGCGATGAGCATGATGAGCGAAGACCTCTTTCCAAGTGCCTGTGAGGTAGATGTAATGGGGGCTCTTGGGATGTATATACTTGAGCTGGCTTCAAAAAAGCCTGCTGCACTAACTGATTTCAACAATAACTACGGAGAAGAGCTCGATAAATTAGTAACTTTCCACTGTAGCAATTTCCCGGCAAGCTTCTTCGAGGAGCCGGAGATGAATTATCAGGATATCCTTGCAAATGACCTCGGGAAGGATCGTTGTTATGGTACGTTATCCGGGAGAATAAAACCGGGACCAGCTACTTTCTTCCGGATATCCACTGCCGATACGGAAGGCGAGATTCGATCCTACCTGGCGGAAGGAGAATATACTGAAGATGAGATCGATACTTTTGGTGGCTACGGTGTCGCCAGGATAGATAACCTGCAGGAATTAATGCGGCACATTACCGAAAACGGATTTGAACACCATGTCGCGGTAACTCAGGAGACTGTAGGGGAGAGTATCGCAGAGGCTTTAAGTAAGTACCTTGAATGGAACGTCTACTTTCATTCTGATCGACTCAGATCTTTCACCAACGGCGGGATTTAGCTATCTGGTTTGGATAATTGCCCTCTACCCCTTAGCTGGCAACTGATTTAACCTTTAAAGCTCAGCAGGAGACGAAATCCGGCAGCCAGCTAAGGGGTAGAGGGCTAGTAGTGAAAAAATGAAATCAATACTCACAATTAAGTTTCGCTTTCATACGGCGGTGAAAGATCTGAGATCGATAAACTTCTGAAACTAGCAAAATTAGTCTTTATCAAGGGTCAATCCTTGAACCCACCATCCCAACAGTGGGTTCAAGTGCAAATAAGGAATTCATTTAGTCAAGAACCCCGCACGAATTAGACCATGTAAATCATGAGGGGGATAAAAACGATCAGCGTTGCAATAGTGTGAATAGATAAGGTATTTAACACGAATTGCTTCTCTTCCTCGTCCCTGGGTTCCAAAAATATTGGGGTAACAAACGGCGGGGGAAGAACAAGCATGGTAACGAATGCTAATACAAAGGTATGCCCGAACCCCAAAAGTCCGCTGAATATCAACCCTCCCAGAGCAACTCCCATAACAACTAAAATTGTGAGCCTGATAACCGTGGTTAGTAGTGCTTTCTTAATACCTTTGGGGTTGAACTGTAGTTCGTACCCAATTACCAGACATATAAGAGGTACTACCAGAGCACCCAAATAATTTAAAGTGGTTAAAATTACGTTGGTGAATTCGCCCTCCGAGACTCCCTCGAATACGCCCAGCGTTCCGAAAAGTAAACCGAACAGTATTCCTATTACTGGAGGGGATTTTAAAAACATCAAGACTGGCGATCCCTTCTCACTTTTCTTCTGGCCCATTCTGATCAGGAGGGGGACAAAAACGAGAAAGACGAAAGTCACCTGGCCAAAATCTACTATGGCAAATTTAAACAGTTCGGACTCCCCAAAGGTGGCCTGGAAAACGGGATAACCAAGCATTCCAGCCTCGAAACCCGTCATCATGAACGGGAAAATTCGTGACTCAATATTAAATACCCGGGCAATTAACTTGCCCAGGTAGAATAAACCGACGCAGAGTCCAAACATCAGAGCAAAAACTGCGAGATATTTTGGTTGGAACTTAACTGATGAGAATGCGGTAAACAAAAGCGCGGGCAAACCGATGTTAACGACAATATCTTTTACCCCATCAACCGCCTTTTTCGAAAGAAAATCGAACTGTCGGAGTAGCTTGCCTCCAGCTATCAAAAGGATTACTGGCAGCACGTTATACGTTATCAATAGATACTGGGAATCCATATTTCCTCCATTGGCGTATCATGCCATACCGATTTTTAAAGAAGAGCGAAATAAGTTTTTTTGAATAATTCCGCGAGAATATTTTTTAAAAGTATAGGACTTCGTGACTTAATTACAAAAAAGTAACCGATTTGAAAACGATTCGACGTTAAGATACTTGGCGACTTTTCCTGAGTTAATTTAGTATGGTAAGCAAATTCCGTACACTCAGTTCTTTCTCCACCGTCGGAAGCAATGTGAAGGACAGGAGAAATCATTTAATTTTTTAGTTCAAGCCTCCTGCCTATTACCTGGCTGCCGGGATTTCGTCTACTGGTAGGATTTTAAGGTTAAATCAGTTGCCAGGTAATAGGCAGGAGGCACATGAGAATAAAACAATGATGTACGGGGTTGGTGAAAGAACTGTGATACATTAAAATGTTGCCTTCCTGCTAGCATCCAACTTGACCGCCTTAGTCAAGTTCCTTAGTATATGTCCATATTTTATAGCACAGTTTTTTCACTAACTGCGGATTGGTCGGCTGCTCCGAATAACTATTCTCCGTACCTGGCAACTATTAAACTTTTCGATTCAGCAGTAGGCCAAATCCGACAGCCAGGAAAGGGGCAAAAAGCTTGTAGTCAAGAATCCCGTTAGGTCCGGGGTTTATAATAAACTTAACTGGGACATATGACTACTCTAAAGAAATCTTCAGGATTGTGCGTTCTTCTTGCTCTTCTGGTTGTTGCCGCTCCGCTCTATGGGTTTTCTTCAACCTGTGACTACAGCTTAAAGAACTCAACACGGCCCGGTTACCTGCAATCACTGATCAGTCCGAAGGACAACGAGAAAGACCTCACCTGGCTTGGGGCTGATGCCGCGACTTCCGTTGAAATCACACCCTCTCGCTACGTTTGGCTCTTTGGAAATACGATCCTCGGTAAGAAAGATGGAAGCATAAGAAAGTACTCTGTTTTCATTCATAACACGATAGGTGTGATGGAAAGAAGCCAGAGGGGTGATTTTAGCCATATCGAAAAAATCCGGAAAAAGCCCCGAAAAACTGGACTACGAGGGTCAGTTTTTGCCGAAGGAGGAAAGAATCATCCGGGGAAGCGCGTTAGTTGAAAAAGATTGTTGGATTTATGTATTCGGTCAGAAAGGTAAGGGCCTTTCCTCGAAGACAGTTCTGGCAAGAATCAGCGTTTCGAACGCAGCAAAAGGTTCCTGGCAGGATCATGGGACGGTGTACACGGTACCTTCACCCTGGAGCACGAAAAAAACTGATAAAGGAAAACACGTGTTTTCTGGCTACGCCGCGAAATCCCATCCCGAGCTGGCCAAAGCCGAAAACGAGATAGTTTTGACGTATAACGTCAATCTGAACCCGTTCGTTCCAAGCATTAATGATAAGCTGCAGGATTATATCGAGAAGGAAAAGTACGAAGACCTATATATTCCCCAGTTTGGTTCGCTTGAATTGCAGGAGAAAAGTTCTGATTGAGCAATAAGAAGTTTACCGATCTAATTACGGGTTAGATATTCTAAGAAGCGAAAGGAGGCATTGGATGAAATCAAATAATGGACTCCGAATTTCTTTTCTGTTGGTTTTCGTTTCAATTCTGCTATTAGCTCTGTCCGTTGTATCGTCCGCGGCCACGCTGGAAGTTACAAAAGACGATTCGGGACTTAACTTGATCCAGGAGGCGGTCAAGAGAGCGGAGCCCGGGGATACGGTTCTAGTAAAATCGGGCCACTACGTGGAGAATATATCGATAGATAAGGACCTGACTCTACAGGCGCGAACCCCCGGGAAGGTCAGGATTGACGGAACGGTAGATGGTAGGCCCACGCTGCGGATAGGTCCCTCGGAAATCTCCGTAACCGTCATAGGTATTTCAGTGGAGGGTGCGGAAGGGGGAATTTGTAACGATAGAGCCAGAGGGGTCTGCCCGGACGGGCTGTCGGCAGCCGGAAAATCTTCAGTCGAAGTGGAAAATTCCTCTTTCGAGTCAAACGGGAAAAATGGTATTAGGTTGGTCGGATCATCCCGGGTTGAAATAGAAAATTCGAAGATCAAGGGTAATAAACGTGCTGGTTTGTGGATCACCGAGTCGGCCGAAGCTACAGTCAGGAACATCCGGATATCGAACAACCGAAATGGCTTATATCTCGACCGGTCCGCTCGGATAGTGCTATCGGATAGCGATATTCTTTCTAATTCAGGTTACGGAATTAATCTGTTTGGAGAATCGCGTATTATCCTTGAGAGTTCCCAGGTTAAGGAAAACGGGAAAGGCGGATTAAAGTTTGAAAACACATCTAGGGGGATCGTGAGAAACACTTCAATAAAGGCAAACGATGGTCAGGGAGTTCTTATCCAGAGTTCTGCTAAAGTTACAATGGAAGGAAACGAAGTGAAGGGGAACGCGGTCGGTATAACCAGCCATACTGATGAAAGCGTTACCTTCGCCAACAACGATATATTCAAAAATTCTATTGATCTGGTTGGGGGACTTTCGGGCAACCTCCGAAAGAAGTTAAATCCGGAGAATACGAGAGAAATTACCCTGCCTAACGAGGATTATTCCGGCTTCCAGGCTGCGGTTGATGCACTTGAGAGGGGCGGCACGATATATTTGGATGGTGAGGTTACAGGTCACGCGGTTATCGATAAAAAGATGAGATTAGAAGCGAAGGAAGTCCGAGCTCAACTGGCCTCTCAGGGAGATACGATTGCTCCCCTTCTATCGCTGGTTAAAAACGCCAAGGTCGAAATTGAAGGCATCAGTGTAGGAGGTTCGGGTGGTACCGGAGTCGTTTTGGCGAGCAATGCCCGGCTAATTGCGTCTAAATCGACTTTTGAGGATAACTCGGAGGAAGGTATAGGGCTCTGGAATTCAGCCGAACTCCACCTGAAACACAGCGCGGTAAAGAAAAACGGTGGTAGTGGATTGAGACTCGTCGACTCCGCGCAACTGGAAGTAAGGGCAAGTAATATATCCGGCAACAAGGTTGCGAACGTACTACTCGCGGGGTCTTCTTCTGGTGACGTAGAGTCGAGCAAGATTACAGCCAGTGAGGGCAACGGGTTTAGCATCGACGATTTGGCTCGCCTGTCAGTTAAAGAGAGCGAAATATCCGGTAACGAGTCAAACGGTTTGAAGCTCACGGCTTCCGGTAGTGGGTCGGTGGTGAACTGCGGTCTGTCCGACAACGAGGAGGACGGAATTGCTCTGTATTCGTCATCTCGGGCTCACGTGGCCGATAGTAAAATGACGAAAAACGTGAACGGGATATCCCTCAGGGAGGCTTCAGTTCTGGTTAGCGAGAGAAACTCGTTTAAGGGGAACCGTAACGGGATCAAAGTGATGGATCCGGAAAAGTTCCGGGGGGAGATTAGGGGTACGAAAAACGCCTTTTCCGAAAACGATTCCGACTTCTCCGGCGTGAAAGAATCGATAAAGCAGGAACTGACCGAATAGACGTGGATAGTTATATGTAAGCTTTGAATTCTACCTCTTACAGATATTATCAAAGGTGATGACTTAATGCCAGATTCGTCTACTGGTGGAGAAAATTCGCTAAGCTTCCTTTCGGTCACGGCTATTGGCATTGGAGGCATGGTTGGTGGAGGGATCTTCGCTGTTCTCGGTCTCGCCGTTAAACTGGGTCGTGGTGGAACTCCGATTGCATTTGCTATAGCTGGAATGGTCGCCCTTATCACCTCTTATTCTTACGCCAGAATGTCAGTGACGTTTCCGAGTGAGGGTGGCACGGTCGAGTTCCTCGTGAAGGGTTTAGGGGGCTGGTTCATGGGAAACCGTGTTGCCGGGGAAATCTCACTTATACGAGAAAAGTTACCCAGGGCACAGAAAAATTTGGGCGAAACCTTGCGAGGTACCGGTTGGGGTCAATCCTTGATCTCTCTTACTCAAAGGACGGAGAAGCTATGGTCCCTGGACAGCGGAATAGTCGATAATTTAACAGGGTTTTTCTCAGAAACTGTAGGGGTCGTAGTTTCCGTTGCTTTTGTGATAGCTGCAGGAATTTATATTTCGATAAACCCGGAGTTGTACGTGGAATGATTATTGAAGCTGTTTCCCTTTCTCTTGTCGTCTTATTGACGTCTCAGGTTATTATAGGTCTTTTGCTCGGTATCCCCGGGATAATAATCGCTACCCCGCTGACAATTACAATTATAGTGATCATTCAAAAGACTTATATCGAGGGTTACCTCGAGGATTCCGTTGAAGTACTGGGGCAGGAGTCTTGGTGGATGGATTTCGTTCCATTGACCGAATAAAAGTTATTTTAATACTCAGCAAGTATTTGAGCCAAAAAACCAAAGGAAGGTGAGTAGTATGAAAACGACGAGGAACTCTTTTCTCATAGTTATTACGGTAGCTCTTTTGTTCGCTGGATTTAGCCTTATCGCTCCTGCCCAGAACGATATGGGTAGATTAACTCCGGTCAAGATAAAGGTCTCCTGTGACGAATTTCAGATGAAAAAAGACGTGAGTAAATCAGTTAAGCTCTCAGAGCACGGAAGGCTGGAGGTTACCCTCTGCTCGAACCCTTCGACCGGTTACCAATGGTCCGATTCCGCCCAGATCAGCAACCATTCCGTGCTGTGGCAGACCAGCCACACGACTTCGTCGAGTTCTGGCAGTTCTCTCGGTGCTCCCGGAGAAGCGAAGTGGGAGTTCAAAGCGCTGGACGAGGGTAAATCGACTATTTCTCTCGAGTACGGCAGATCCTGGCAGTCCGACGGGGAAGACAACTGGAGTATCAGTATCCAGGTCAACGTGATCGACGGAAACGATATCGACGAGTCTGACTCCGACAGCACCGACGCTGACTCCACTGGGGAAAACCTGGTCAGAACTCTGTTTAAGGATGTAGACCAGCAAAACGTGTTAGCCCTGAAAAGCCAGATCTCCGATAACTTTCAGGGTGTCAGTGAATCGAGTATTAGCGATCGTAAGGACGAGTTGAATACTATACGGGATTCCGAACTGGAGGATTACAAGCTGTCCGACTTCCACTCCACTCGCCAGAAAGATACACTTGTAGTTACTTATAAACTTAGGGCTGATGAAACCGTCAGAGGCGAAGACGCGGACGACGAGCCCGTGAACCAATTGAGCGTATTCGTAAAGACGGACTCCAACTGGGAATGGATTGCTCGCGCCAGCGCGTCTTAAGTTTTCTCCGTTTCCCGAAAACTAGTCGATAACCATGTGGGCCAGCTGGGTTATAAGAGGCTCATAATTCCGTCTGCTTAGCCCGTAAACATGCTATAGAGGGAATAAATCATAAGTCCCGATAACACAATTAATATTGCTTGACCGGATCTCCTGCCAAAAGCGGGACTTTCACTTTCGTTTAGTTCAGTAAGAACCAGGTTAAAACCAATGATCAGCAAAGCCAGTACAGGGACTATCCAGTCCGAAGTGAAAATACCGCTCATGAATTTATAACCTCGCTCTTTGTTCTGCTTTTTCTCCGGAAAAGGAAAAATATCAGCGCCAACTAACGTGTGCCGATGCAGCTAACCGGTTAGATAAACCGTATTTTACATAAGAGAGACAATTTCACAATCAGCTAGAGCTGGAATGCTTTTCTTTAAATTTTTTGGCCTGGAAAATAAAAGGTTCAAGTCTCGTTTTTATGTTGGTGGATTGTTGTGCGTCAAAGGTCAAGTTTAGCCAGGGTATATTTTGATGATCTTTTTTTACAAGATCGGAAACTGAGATAATCATTGATCCGGGCATACAGCTAAAGGGGGTTACAGTTATAATTCCATCCGCTCCTCTCTTTGCGTAATCAATTGCCTTACCGATCTCCAGCACGGGTTCTCCCCTGTAATCTTCAGGTATATAAGGGTGGCTGTTATCGACTAATTCACCAACGGGGGGTTCGGACAGATCACTCTCGTCGAGGTAATCCGAAAAATTACTTTTTACTTTTCTTTCGCCGTAGTGCTGGACGAGGTCCTTGGCCCATCCTTTGAGGTATTTGAAAAAGTCTCTGTTTCGGAAACCGTCCTGTTTTTTCTTTCTGTTTGTGTAGTAAAGCCATTCAGCCATGGGAGCTATCCGGACCTCACCACCCAGATCCTCGATCAGACGGACGAGGTTACAGTTACATAATTCGTTTGCCCTCACGTAAATTTCGCCAACCACTCCGATAAGGGGTCTATCTCCGGGTTCGGTTTCTATCGACTCAAATTTCTCACCAATTCCTTTCAGAGCTTCTATTAGCCCGCTAGTTCCGTCCTCCGCCATCCCGGATTTTATCACTTCCAGACTTTCCTCGTAGACTGAGTCCGCGGCACCAGTTTCCCTTTCGTAAGGTCGGGTCTCCCAGAGTATTTTCTGGAGGAAATCTACGGCTACGATTCCCTGCCAGGCCAGGTTTCGGAAATCTAGCCCCAGTCCCTCTGCGGTGTAGGAGTTGTAGGCGTTAAGGGATATGATCTCTACTGGCTTATCCAGGTGTTCGAGGATCAGTTTCTGAGCCGTATGGTACTGGCCAAACCGGCAAGGACCAGAAGAGGTCGGCATGAAAAAAGCGGATTTGTCTGGTTTAAACTCCGGATCCTCCTGGATCAGTTTTATTAACTGGCCGGTAGTTACTACGAAAGGTAGACACTCTCCTCCTTCTGAATGACGGCGGCCGTATTCGAGACAGTCCGAATCAGGCTTTGGGAGCATGGTAGCAGTTAGTCCCTGGTTTCGAAAGGCACCCACCAGAGCGTGGCCATGATCGGACATGTACGGTACGTAAATTTTTTTCTTCTTCCCCAGGTTTCTGTCTATCCCTGAATGGAGTTCGGCCAGTTCTTGCTCGCTCAAATAAAATCACCCCCGGTAAAACTAAAGACAATCGCTCATTGGCTCCTCTTCCGCTGTTTCAATGAATCAAGGAATGCTTCACAGCGGGTTACTATGCCGGCGTCGGCGCTATGTTCGTCAATTTCGAGGTGAAGGAACGGCTCCTCCTCCAGTACCTCTCTGGCATACCTGATTATAAACGAATCGGGTCCACAGCGAAAATGGGAGAGGTAGAGTCCGTACAGGTATGGGTGTCTATTAACAAAAATCGCAGCGGCTAGTATTCGTTTGCCCCAGTCCCACTGCATATCGGGATGAATCCTGTCCGTGTCTATTTTTTGGATCGGCAAGCAGTCTACGGGAATAGGGACAATTCCCCGCTCGCGAAGTTTCTCGGGGATATCCATGTTTAAACCCGAGTCGCAACCGTTGTAAGATCTACTCATTACGACTAACCCGAGGCGCGAAGGGCCCAGTTCCCCCAGAACTTCTCTACCTTTTTTTAAGCAGGTGTTTTTGGCCTCCTCCTCGGCGCTTTTGGCTGCTGAAAATGCTTCTTCGACTTCGATTCGAGTGTTCTCGAATTTCCGCCCGAGGTCTTTTAATTCTTCCAGCAGCCGCTCATCCGAATAGAAATGAAAGCCCTGGGTAATTATTTCGACTGGAAAATCGGACCCTCGAAAGTCAAATTGACCATTTGCGGTGTATGGGAGCCCCTGAACCAGAGGGCAGTTGTAGTTCGAGACGGTGTCCGTGTTCTCGTTGTTGTTGCTAACCATGGCGGGCAGGAAAAGGTAATCAAGGTCCCCCTCTTTCTCGGCGTAAGTCAAGAGGTTGCTGATATGACCGTAGGCTATTTTGGAGGGGAGACACGTCTCAGAAGTAGCGTGCTTGGAAGATTCTCTGATCAGGGATTTATCGGTATCCTTGGAAAGAACGAGGTCGAAACCCAGCGTCCTGAGGAAGGAGGACCAGAAAGGAAACTTGCTCCAAAAAAGCAAAACTTTAGGAATGCCGATTTTTCCCTTCGAGTAATCGGAAAAAGTCGGGTAGAGTCGACCATCAGATTCTTCCAATTTTCGAAAATCCTCTCCCCAGAATTGGCGGTTCCGGTAGGAAAAGAGGTCGGGGGTACTCGACATTGCTTCTTGTACCGAACTTTCAACTTTATCATCTTTATTATCGGAAGAGTCGTATTTTCCACACCGACTGCCGTAGAATAATGGCCGTTCATCTGCGAGTTGAACCCTTTTTATTTCGCACCGGTTGGAACAATCCCCGCAGGTGAAGGTGGAGGTTTCGAAATCCTGGTCAATGAAATCGAATCCGTAGAAGTTGGTTCGGAAATTTTCATTCTTAGACTGGTGTTCTTTTGCAAGTACCGCCGCTCCGTAGGCTCCTGTCACTTCGTGGTGGTCGGGAACGATTACCTTTTTATCTTCCAGAAGCTGGCGGAAGGCTTCGGCCACCGCTTCGTTCCCGGCTACGCCACCCTGAAAATAAACCTTTTCGCCGACTTCCTTCTTGCCCACCACCCTATTCAGGTAGTTGATGGCAATAGAGTAAGCGAGGCCGGCTATCAATTCCTGTTTGTCCACGCCTTTTTGCTGATGATGAATCAGGTCGGACTCCATAAATACAGTGCATCTTTCGCCTAGATCCACCGGTGAAGGAGATTTCAGGGCAATATTACCAAATTCAGAAATATCGATATTCAGCCTCTGAGCTTGTTCTTCGAGAAAAGAACCCGTTCCAGCCGCACAGGCTTTGTTCATGGAAAAGTCAGTCACAGTGCTTTGGGCCAGTTTTATGTATTTTGAATCCTGGCCGCCGATTTCAAAAATTGTGTCTACGTCGGGATCCAAACGAGTTGCGGCCGTCGCCTGAGACGTGATCTCGTTTTTTATGAGATCCGCACCAACTAGACTTCCGATCATCTCCCGACCCGAGCCGGTTACACATACACCCTTTATTGGGATTTCAGTATTCAGTTGTTCTTTAAGTCTTCTTAACCCCTTTTGAACGGTAGGGATCGGATCCCCGGCGGTCTTCAGGTATTCTTTTCCGAGTGGGCTTTCTCCTTTGTCAATAGCCACTAGATTAGTACTTATCGACCCGACGTCGACCCCGAGGTAAATTCCTTCTCTTTCGTCCTGTTCTTTACTCACCCGGTTATTTTTAAAATCAAGATTACCCTCCGTATTTTCTTTCCAACGGGTTCGATCCTTCTGCGCAAGTGGTGGCCGGTTCCCGACTTTTTCTTTGCTTCGGGCTTTCTTCTTTAGTGATTCTCTTTTACCTTCCCAGTCTATACGGGTCCCCATGCCTCCGTCCTCGGCCAGCAAGGCGGAACCGATAGCGCTCATTAAAACTTCGTGACGAGGAATCATCAAATCTCCTTCTTCAAGCCCAAGGATGTCTTTAAAAGCACGGACCATTCCCTGATTTCGTGACACACCTCCCTGGAAAAGAACGGGCCCCCTTATCTTTTTACCGCTTGCGACGTCGCCCAGAAAGTTCCGTGCTACTGCGTAACATAACCCGTTTACTATGTCTTCCTGGGAGGTCCCTACTTGCTGTAGATGGATGATATCCGACTTGGCGAAGACAGAACAGCGACCGGCTATCCTTGGAGGGTTATTCGATTTAAGAGCTAATTGAGAAAACTCCTGGATGGACAACCCCAGCCTCTCTGCTTGTTGGTCGAGAAAAGATCCGGTACCGGCAGAACACTGGCTGTTGAGCGCGAAATCGACTATTTCATTTCGGTCTCCCGAGTTTCCTAGAATTAGGAGCTTGGAATCCTGGCCGCCGAGTTCTATAACCGTCTTGACTTTCGGGTAACGACGTCTAACCGTTTCTCCCTGCGCAATTAATTCGTTGAAGTGTTCCCCGCCGAGTAGTTCGGCGAAAAGAGACCCTCCCGAACCGGTCGTTCCCAGGGCTTCAACTTTACCCGGACTATATTCCCCGAAGAGTTCGTCCAGTGTTTCTATGACGGTACTTATCGGTTCTCCCTGAGATCTTCGATAATAACTCTCCAGCAGGTTCCCGCTTTCGTCGAGAAAAACGACCTTGACGGTAATTGAACCGATGTCTATTCCCAGAAACATACGAACCTGTCAAACCTCCGCTAATCTTGCCGCCTGAAAAAGTCAAAGTGGTTAAATTATAAATCCGATTTATGTACCATCCTCGGTGAATTTGATGGCAGGAACTTTCTTACTTGTAACTTATTCCGGTCCTTTTTTACCAATCTGAAGTTGCCAAGTACTGTCTTCAAAAGGTAGTCTTCTTTACCCGATGCTCCTCTTCCCTGGTAAATCAGCTTCCCGTAAAGTTCCATAAACTTTTCACCTTCCTCGTCCTCATTAAGGTAACCCGAGTTACTCCAGCTCAACCTCTCCTGAGGATAGATGGATACAGTCCCTGAAATATTTTCTCCATTTTCTTTTTCTTCTCTCTCCTTGAAGTCGTCAATCCTGTTCAAGTGAGCTCCTTTGGGTTAAGTTGTTTAATTATTGATTAAAGCAAACTTTTAAAGAGAAGGTAGGACCCCGCTATAGCCCCTGCGATAATTGTTCCGGTAACCAGGTAAGTGGAAAGTTCCTTTTCGTTGTGAATCCTAACTTTCCACCATACGGATGGGTATTCCAGTATGTCCCGTGGTCCGAAAGCTTCCTTTTCTCCTATGGCGAGCACGTATTTTCCAGCTTTTCCCTCCTGGTTCCATACTGCAATGTGGTAGGTTCCGGCTTCTGTTACCCTTTTCCTGATCACTTGATGCTCCCAGTAGTTAGTCTGGGTAAAGGGCTCGAAGAAGGACTCCGTGTTGTTCCCTTCGTATCTTTTAACCAGGAGGTCCTCGCCGTCCCTAACATCCAGTGGGAGCTGGGAGGGTTTAGTCGCCATTCCCCCTTCAAGTCCTGGACCAATGAGGGCTAGATCAGGTTTGAAATTAGAATATCGGTCTATCTTTGGAATCAACAGGCCGGCGTAGATTTCCTCGCCGCTTTTTGCGGTAAAACGGTAGTAATCCATCTGGTCTTCGCTCTTCAATTCTTCGTAAACGGCCCACGATATCTGATGGTCTGGAACCAGAACAGGGTTCCCTCTATCAGTTCCCCCTTCGGTTTCAAGGTATTTATGGCCCAAAGTCACGAAAGTCGAGGTCAACAGGAAAAGTATAAAAAGCGGAAAAACTAGTAATTTGAACTCTAAACTCACCTTCTTCACCACCCGGGACGATTATTGGGAAAGCTCGAACTGGAGAACCGGGCAAATCTTCCTCTAAAATCATAAGTAAAAACGGATCTGGCACAAGAAGGATACTTATGAATTGGCCAAAACAGGTCAAAAACTGGTAACAATTTATAACACTTTTGGTCGGGTTTTTCGTTATAATTTGTAGCTTATTTGATAGTTTTACGCTATTCGCTGATATTTTGTGGTTAGGAGGCGTGATGATTGATTCAATCCTTGGGCTAACGGAATTCCTAGCCTCTCTTGGGATTACAGGCAATATGGCGGTGGTCTACGGGCTCATTTTGGTTGCAGTCTACCTCTTTGTCTCTGATCGATTGGCAGTAGATATTACAGCGATACTGATCATGGTCCTGCTGATGGTACTGGAACCATGGACCCAAATTTCCCCCAGAGAAGCCATCTCGGGCTTTTCGAACCCTGCCACCATAACCGTCCTGGCTATGCTGATTCTAAGCGGGGGCCTGGTAAAGACCGGGCTGGCCCAGATGATCGGTCACAAACTCGCACGGTTTGCGGGCAAGAGCAAGTTTAAACAACTTTTCGCCACCGTTACGGCTGGAGGGCCCATATCCGGATTCGTTAACAATACTCCGGTAGTGGCTATCCTCGTCTCCGTGATTACTGATCTGGCTCATAAAGGGGGAACTTCACCCTCGAAACTCCTCATACCCCTGTCGTACGCTTCTATGCTCGGCGGAACCCTTACCCTAATTGGAACCTCTACTAATATCCTCGCTAGCGAAATCTCGGGCAGGTTGCTGGGGCATCCGTTTTCTATGTTCGAGTTTACAAAGCTTGGTGCCCTGGTACTACTGGCTGGAGGAACGTATCTATTAATCCTTGCCCCAAGACTATTGCCGGACCGTGTTCCGCCTCAGCAGAATTACGGTGAGGAATACGGAATCAAGGATTATGTCGCGGAGGTGGTCGTTCGTGAGGATTCCCCGCTGGTAGGATTGGCAGTGGAAGATGTAGCCAATACTGACGAATTCAACGCGGATATCCTCCAGCTAAGGCGAGGAGACGACGTCGTCCTAACCCCGCATGAAAAAGAGGAGGTGCTAAGAGAAGGGGATATTCTTCGGGTGAACACTGATAAAGAGACTCTGGTGAACGAGATTCTTGCTAAGGAAGAGCTGGTAATGGCCAGTCAAGAGCGAATAGAGAAAGATACTGGCTCTGATGAAAGAAGTGAAAAGGTAGCAGTAGAAGTAGTCATTCCCCGGGGTTCACCCCTTGAGGGAGATACGCTTAAAAGCTCTACTTTTGAAAAACGATATGACGTTTCGGTTCTGGCCATACGCAGCCGCGGTAAGACTATTAAAGAGCGCCTTATTATGGCGAGAATACATCCTGGAGACACCTTACTTGTAGAAGCAGCTCCCGGTAATATAGATCGTCTCGCTCAAAATCCGGGGTTTGTCGTAGCTCAAGAAGTGGAAGAACGGTCATACAGAACTGACAAGATTCCCCACGCTGTCGTCATAATTCTTGGAGTCGTTTTGCTCGCCGCGTTTGGGGTCTTCCCAATCCTTCTCGCGGCGCTTGCCGGAGTTGTCGCTATGGTAGTGTCTGGGGTATTGAAACCTTACGAAGCGTACGATTCAGTGTCATGGGACGTTATATTTCTGCTGGCGGGGGTAATCCCCCTCGGTATGGCCCTGGAGCAAACCGGCGGTGCAGAGTTGATCGGCGATGCGATTGCCGCAAGTGCTGGTTTTCTTCCACCCATTGCTGTGTTGTGGTTGCTGTACATTATCACGGGTCTGATTACCGGTATGATCAGCAACAACGCAAGCGTCGTACTTCTCCTTCCCGTCGCCGTTAACGCTGCTTCCACGCTGGGTGCAAATCCTTTTTCTTTCGTGCTAGCAGTAACCTTTGCTGCTTCGACCGCATTTCTTACCCCGGTAGGTTATCAAACAAATCTTTTTGTCTACGGACCGGGCGGTTACAGGTTCTCGGACTACCTTCGAATCGGTGTCCCGCTCCAGCTAGTACTTTCGGTCGTTACAGTAGGTGGCATTGTGTTATTCTGGGGGCTGTAATAGATAAATTCCGCCTTCTTGACTGGTTCCCTCACTTATCTTAAAGTAAATTACGGTGCTGATTGGGTGAGCAGTTCTTACCTTTATACTTAACTCACCAGAAATTCTAATTGCGTGAAGGGCAAGACCGCAGAGTTGCTTCGGAGAAAATTCCGATATTATAGGACTTAAAGGAGGTAAGGATGGAAGAGCTACGACGATGGTTTCAGTCGCGCTGGACCTGGTTCCTCATAATCACGCTCTTGGTCGTCCTTGTTCTCTCCTTGCCCACCCCTGACAGCCTCTCTCCGGAAGGTCATAAAGCACTCGCTCTTCTGGCGGCGGTCGTCGTGCTGTTTATCGCCGAACCGATCTCCGCACCAGGAACCATACTTTTTATCGCTGTTTACCAGGTATTGATGGGTCTTGGTGGACCAAACGAGGTAGCGAGGTCCTTCATGCACGACGCGGTATTTTTCATAATGGGAGCACTAATGATCGGAGTTGCTCTTACCAGCCAGGACGTGGGTCAGCGGTTGATATTATTTTTGATAAACAAGCTGGGCAGTAGCGCGAGACGGATAAGTTTTGCCCTGGTTAGTAGTTGTGCCCTGCTGGCTGGGTTTATAGCAGGTCACGTAGTGGCGGCGGTAATGACTCCTATGGTGCTTTCGCTGGTAAGGACAATGAAGGAGACCCAGGACGAAAGCGTCGCGGGGTTAAGCAAATATCTTTTGTTCTCAGTCGCTTACGGAGCCAGCATAGGTGCACTGTATGCCCCGAGCGGAGGAGGCCGAAACATAATTATACTCGGTTTACTCCAGCGGATGCATGGAATTAGCATAGGCTACGGACAGTGGATTGTATACTCCATACCGATTACCCTGCTTTTGATTCCTGTTACCTCCTGGATCCTCTATCGTGCCTTTCAGCCAAGTATTACTGATTTATCAGAAGCTACTGCTGGACTACGGGCTGAACTGGAGGAAAGGGAGATTACGGGTGAAACCGGCGTAACTCTAGCAATATTTTTCATGATCGTCTTGCTCTGGATTACAATGGGGCGGACGATAGGACTGGGGATAATTGCCCTCATTGGCGCGATACTCTATCTCGTCTTTGGTATCGTAAATTGGGAGGATTACCACACGAACATCAACTGGGGTGTCATACTTATCTACATGGGGGCATTGAGCCTGGGATCCGTCCTTGAAAGTACCGGTGCAGCTGGCTGGATCGCGAATATGGTCCTTTCGTTTGTTCGGGATGGTCTCGGTCTAAGCGGGCTGGTCCCGATTTCGATTACCAGCTCATTACTCAGCATGATAATGACCAACTTGATGAGTGCCGGTGCTACAGCGAGTGTCGTGGGGCCGATAACGTTAAAGCTTGCAGAATTAGCGTCGATAAATCCTCTGGCGATGGGACTGTTGACGGCCATTTCGACTTCACTCGGTTTCCTGCTGTTGCTGGCGACACCCGCGAACGCAATAATCTATTCTACGGGTCATGTGGAGCCGAAGGACTTCCTTGTCGCTGGTGTTTGGTTGACCCTGGCAAGTTTCTTCGTCCTGTTTTTAGTCGTATTTACCTGGTGGGGCTTATTGGGATTAATATAAGTGTCTTCAAAAAGTTGCTAAAAGTATATCGTGGGAGTGAGTGAAATGGGAAAAAGTGAATTCGACGTTTTACACTACCTTCGAGGATCGAAGGATTACGCTGCACTCGACTTCCTGGCTAGCGTGCTGAGAGGTAAGGGTGGAAATCTTCAGCTGATTTACGTTGACGAACGATTCCCCGATATTGAAGACGATTCCAGACGGAAGCTAGCAAGAAAACAGCACGAAGAGACCGAAAAACTGGAGGCGAAAGACGTGGTGAACCGGGCGAAAGCGAAATTGAGAGAAACAGCGCCCAATTTTTCCGTATCTTCTCACACTGCTTTAGGGGATCCCGTGGAAGAATTGTTGGGTCAACTTGACCGGAATGCTTTCGACCTGCTCTCGCTGGAGGCGCATGGACGAGGTGGCTTTCGGAAAAACATTCTCGGTGTCCACGTCAACGAGTTCGTCCAGGAGACTCCGATACCGACTATTGTTCACAAAGGTGAGCAAAGGAACTGCGAGAGAATTTTAATTCACGTTCCCAACGATCGGGACCGTTGCGCTGATCTGTTAACTTATCTAACTGAGCTGTTCCAGGGGTCCGATGTGGCAATAACATTACTGACGATACTTACCGACGGTGGCGAAAAGTTCGAAGGCTACATCTCGGGCGAGGAAGACTACCTAAAAAGGTCAATAGAGAATTATGACCGGGATGAGTTCGGCTACCTGGATATTGCCCGGAAAATCCTGAATGACCGGGACCTGGAGGCGGAGGTTAGATACAGAATAGGAGTTACTCAGGAAGAGATATTGACCGAGGCAAAGGAAGGTCGGTACGACTTGATGGCCTTTTCGCCCAAGAAAGAAAACATTCTTAGCAGCCTGTGGTCCGGGGATAAATCACTCAACCTTATGCAAGAAATTGATATTTCTCTTCTAAAATACCCGGAGTCGACTTGAGCGGGAAATCAACCGACCCTTACGATTTATTTGAAGATATCTTCACCTCCCCCAAACCGGAATCAGACGCCAGGTCAAGCTGATAAAAATTGAAGCACTGTGAAGGTACTTTTGTCGAAGGCTCAACTCGATTCCCCGGGGCAATAACGGATTACCCGGTCATCGTTATCTCTTGGTCGACCTCGGCCGTCCCTGTTGGATGTGCTAACGAAAATACATTCTCCTTCGGGTCCCGTAGTTACCGCCCGGAGACGCCCATAACCTTCGAGCACAACCTTATCTTCAGTTACCTCACCATCTACGTTAATTGTCAGTTTATGTAATTTGCTTTCTTTGAGAGTTGCCAAATACAGGGTATCGGGCCCCAAAAAACTGATCCCCGCGGGGGCTATTGTCGGCGTCCAGTCCCAAAGTGCCGGCTCGTAGTCACCCGTACCAGTGGTCCCTCCCACTTCGGGCCAGCCGTAGTTTTTGCCCGGGATCAACCGATTTATTTCGTCGTTCGCAGCCGGGCCGTGTTCGCTGATGTAGATCTCGCCAGTAGCCGGTTGGATATCGATCCCCTGGGGATTTCTGTGACCAAGCGTGAAAACGGGGCTTTCCGGGAATGGGTTACCTTCGGGTATATCTCCGGTC
>JAGXKX010000080.1 GCA_018335015.1 Candidatus Bipolaricaulota bacterium | reverse complement strand
ATGCCCTCAGGTCGCCGGGAGCAAAAAAGATATTCTCAATTCTGGACCATAACACGATATTCTTACTTATAGCTGGAACTTATACTCCATTTCTACTTGTTAGCCTTAGGGGAAATTGGGGTTGGGGACTCTTAATCACAATATGGTCTATGGCTCTGCTTGGAATTCTTTACGAAAGTTTTTTCATCAATGAGTATCCAAAGGTGAGTACGTCAATATATATTGGGATGGGATGGGTCTCGATAATCGCACTGGGGAAGCTTTATAGTGCGATTGGCCTGCTGGGTATCGGGTTGTTGATCTTGGGTGGAATCATATACACCACCGGCATCTGGTTTTACTCCAATAAGCGTATAGAATACAATCATGCTATCTGGCATTTGTTCGTACTTGTGGGAGCGACCTGCCATTATATACCGATATTGCTTTATGTAATACCTCCTAAATAATGAATACTGTTCTCAAGACATCCCCCATAAAAACTTATCATAAAGAATTGTGGGTAAAAATTGGAGGCGGAGTTTGAGGTTTTTGCCGCTCAACTTGATTGATAGGCGGGGTTTCCTGCTACGGGCTCTGGAACAGAAGAAACTATATCTTCATGGATTTCACCTTAGGCTCCGCCCCGCTTGGAGTGTCATCACCAAGTCGCTTATAGTTTTAACAAAATGTTAATAAGTCTTTAATAATATTGGGCTAAATGGATAAATACATCCTCATTGTCGACGATGACGAAGAGCTTGTCGACTTCCTGGAGGAATACCTGGAGAAGGACGGATACCGGGTCACTGGAACCTACGACGGAAAATCTGCCCTGCAGCTATTCCGGAAGCGGGAGTTCGATCTGATCGTGCTCGATTTGATGCTTCCCGAAATGGATGGTTTTAAAGTTTGCAAGAGGATGCGGAGGGAATCGGATACGCCAATTATCATGCTTACTGCAAAAACTGCCGAAGAGGAGAAAATAAAGGGACTCGATATCGGGGCGGACGACTACGTAACAAAACCGTTCAGCCCCGGGGAGTTGCTGGCAAGGATTAGGGCAGCCCTGCGCAGGGTTGAGGAAGAGGAACCAAGAGAGCTGAACTTCGGAGATCTGACGATTAATTTTTTCCAGAAGGAAGTGTTAACGAATAACGAGCCAGTCGACCTCACTCCGACGGAATTCGACATCCTCTCTGCGCTTGTTAAACAACCCAATCGTGTGTTTTCTCGAGCGCAATTGATCCACGAGGCTTTCGGCTACGGGTACGAAAGCTTTGAAAGAACGATAGACGTCCACATCAAACACCTGAGGGATAAAATCGAGCCGGACCCAGATGACCCCAGCTACATACAGACCGAATTTGGAATGGGTTACAAGTTTAATCCACGAGGAGGGGAAAACGGGTAGGTGAAAGAATGATCTACAGTCTTCGGTGGAAATTGTTGGTCGGTTTTATTCTCGTCGTTTCCCTGACTATAGGGACGGTAGGTTTCATTGCGACGAGAACTACCAGGCGGGAATTCGACCGCTATATTAGTCAGGACAAGGCTCTAAAATACCAGAGGCTCGCTTTAACCCTCTCCAGCTATTACGAAGAAACCGGGAGCTGGCAGGGAGTACAAAATCTAATTGATAAAATCAAGCAAACCTACAATACCCAGATCGTCCTGACTAACCCCAAGGGGACGGTCATAACTGACTCCTCCGGGCAGTTAACGGGCGAGTCGTTTAATAAGGAGTTCGGGTTAAAGATAGCAACCATTGGAGAAAGAAATAACCCGTTTGGGTTTCTATACCTCAAAGATAGAAAGCGTTCGGAAATAGAAAACGTATTTCTTTCGTCGGTAAACAATTCAATAATTATGGCCGCGGTCGTATCCGTGCTCGCTGCCATAGCACTTATTTTCTATTATTCTCGGAAAACCCTGAATCCGATCAAGGAGCTGACCACCGCGGCAGAAAGAATAAAAGAGGGGCACCTGAACCAGGAGGTAAAGGTTAAAACTCGCGACGAGGTAGGCACTTTGGCTTCGGCATTTAACTCCA
This sequence comes from Candidatus Bipolaricaulota bacterium, assembly GCA_018335015.1. GTDB lineage: Bacteria > Bipolaricaulota > Bipolaricaulia > M55B111 > M55B111 > JAGXLP01. The sequence continues at coordinate 5,429 of JAGXKX010000080.1, read as the reverse complement.
TGGCCCAGGAATTGAGGAAACAGGAGAGGCTCAGAAAGAACATGGTCAGTGACGTGGCCCACGAGCTCCGGAGCCCCTTAACTAAATCCCACGGATATCTCGAGGCGATAAAGGAAGGGAGAATGGAGCCGGACCAAGAGATCATAGAAGCCCTCTATAGAAACTCGAAGGCCTTGAAGAAATTGGTTGACGATCTCAATGACCTTACCAGAGCCGAAGCAGGTCAACTTGATTTGGAAAGAAAGCCGATACTCCTGGAAGACGTAATAGAGTCCACCCGGGAATCGATTCAGTTTATGTTGAATGAAAAAGACCTGGAACTAAAAGTCGATTTACCGGGTGACGTACTTGTATACGTCGACCCGGATAGAATTCAACAGGTCCTACGAAATTTGCTGGACAATGCGATCGCTTACAGCAAACAGGGAGGAACCATTAGAATAACCGCAAGGACCCAGAAAGACCAGGTCGAACTAAGGGTCAAAGATAACGGCGAAGGAATCCCGAAAAGTGACCTTCCAAATATTTTTGACAGGTTTTACAGGGTGGATAGGTCGAGATCGCGGGAGACCGGGGGTTCTGGCCTGGGCTTGACCATAGCCAGAGAAATTATAGAGGCACATGGCGGGGAAATAGAGGCGGAAAGCGAAAAAGGTAAAGGAACGAGACTAATATTTACACTACCCCAAGCCGATGGCTAAAAATTTTAACTTCTATTTGAAGTTTAATATGGATAACTTTGATCACCCGCGATTAAATATTCTGTCTTCCGGAACTAGCAGTACTTTTAGCGGGTCCTGCCGAGCTGATGGTTCACACTAAGGAGGTGTGCAAAGTGGGATTTGCAGTTACCGAGAAAGCCGTTGCTGCCCTTGTAGTTCTCCTTTTAGTCGTTTCACTTTTCGTTTATTCAAATCCGGTTCACGGGGAAAAGGTCGTAGCCGAGGTAAATGGAGAAGAAATTACCCGAGAAGAGCTCTCCAAGAGGGCCGGAATTGACAACCTGTTCGTTACACTCCAGGGGGCTCCACTATTTGCCAGGTTCTTGATGGAAACGGACGAAGGCCAAGCCACACTGGACAGCTATAAGGAATACGTGCTCGAGAAGTTAATTGAGGAAAAGTTAATAGTCCAGAAAGCCGACGAAGTTGGGATAGAGGCAACTGAAAGCGAGATAGAGACCAGGCTCCGTAACATTATCCAGGAGACAGAGAATGTGACCAGCAAGGAGGAACTAATTGACCGGCTTGAGCAAGACCGTCGTGACATCGCCGACCTACAGCAAGAAATTTCCACGAGAATAGTAAGGGAGAAGTTGCGAGCAAGAGTCCTGGCAAAGGTAGAAGTCTCCCCAGAAGAGGTAAAGCAGTACTACGAGAAAAACAAAGAAACTTTCCGGGACGCCGACGGGGAAATACAGCCCCTCCCCGAAGTTAAAGAAGTCATTCGAGAACGGATCAGGTCAACTAAAGAAGAGAAAGCCTGGAAAAATTGGCTAGCCAAGGTAAAAGAAGAGGCATCAATTGACAGAAATATGAAAAGCTAAGATTTGCCATCGTACCGTACTACGGTTTTTACCAATAATAGCTGAGAATGCCCCAGGGCACCCCCTGGGGCATTCTCAGCTTGTTGTTGGTCCAGCAGTCAATCGAGGATACCTCCCTTAAGAATTGCTGGTTATTATTTGGCTGTAGCCTTCTTATCCAGGATGTATCCAGGAGTTGGGCTCGATTGACTGCTGGGTCAAGGTTTGTAAAAGACCGAAAAAGCTGTTCCAAAAAGCTTTTCTACAAGCCCCGTCCCTTGGGGCGGGGCTCTTGACTCAAATATTATTTCTCTCCTGTGAACTAATTTCCTCCAGTATTTCAGCAATGGCTCTTCCTCCTGAAACCAAACGATTAAAAACGGAAAGCCTCAAGCCCCTTCTCCATCAGGTATTAATAAGATATTAAAATCTACCTTTTACGGTCTTTGATAGTAAGAAAGCCCAGTTATTCTATTTACAGATATAATCATATTTTATACCCGAAGGAGGTGCACCATGGAAGTCGAATTCAGAGTTAATTCCGACCATCTAACCTGGGACGATCCCGGGATTGAAGCAGCAATAGAAGAATACACCAATCCTTTATGGCCATTTGGTAGGAGAGAAAAGGCCCAGCAGGCTCTGGAAGTAAAGCAGAATGAATTACTGGAAAAGCATGGAATCGAGAAAGACTCACAACTCGGAGTTACGATCCTAAAAGTTGACGGCGTTGAGAGCGAGGACGAAGCCTGGGAAAAAATCCGATCATTCAAGGAGGATCTCGACGATTACTATCAAAACGAACTGGGTCTCGACGAGCCTCTGGAAGTAGCGGTGCGGGAGAGATCAACAACTATTTAACCTAAGTTTGATTAGAGCCTTAATATTATGTAACAAAATAATACCTGATTACCTTTCAATCTTCTCTGAGTCCCTTGAGATCTGTCTTAACAGCGGGGTGAACCCTATGTACGTCAAATTCGAGGAAGAAGGTCATTACCATTATTGTGAAGAGCACTTGGAAGAAATGGATAAGCTTGATGCTATAGATGAACCCGACCAATTCAGCGACGACACTTACAGCAAGCCTGAAGGAGGAGAGTTGTGTGAAAAGTGTCAGGAATTAGCCGAAGAAGGTCATTGCGATCCTGTTTACGTAGTCACCGGGAGTTTCACTGATTAAATGCGAAGTAAAAATGGCCACAAAGTGCGTTATTGAAGGCAGAAGGCTTTGTTTTAGACCCCTTGATAAAAGGTACATAGATCACTACATGAGCTGGTTAAACGATCCCAACACGAACAGGCACCTCGGTCCCATTATTGGTGCCCTCTTTACCCGAGAAAAGGTAGAAGAGTGGTACGAAGTGATGAAGGACCAGAACGAGAGACGGGTATTCAACCTTCATACAAAGGGAGAAGAAAACGAGCCCATCGGCTACTGTGGGCTCTATAAGATAGACCACAGAAACGATCGAGCGACTATTCAAGTTATTATCGGTGAAGACGATTACCGGGGCAAAGGATACGGAACAGAGGCAACCAAGCTCCTTCTGGATTACGGCTTCTCCGTTCTCGGCCTCAACACGATAAGCCTCTCCTTTATGGAGACCAATAACCGGGCAAGGGCCGTTCCCAAGAAGCTCGGGTTCCGGGAAGCGGGCAGATTGAGGGATTACTGGAAGGTAAACGATAAATACGAGGATAGAATTCTGATGGATATAAGACGTCAAGAATTCTACGAAAAGAACGAGAAACAGATGGAATTTGTCCAAGAATAGTTAATCACCTAGGAGGTGAAGTATATGGCAAAATCTGAAGAAGGATCCGACAAGCAGATGTGGATAAGGCGGGGCAAGCTAACTTTTTACGGTATTATTGTTGCCGGTATAGGGTTCCTGGTAGGACTGTATATTGTTGCTCCCATGATGCCCAAAACGACGGCTTACGTGCCCGATGCGGTAAAGAAAATGGAAACGGACGTGGTCGGCTTTACCAATCCCGAGAATGGAGAGGTATTAATTCCGGCAAAGATTGCCGAAGAGGTTGACGCAGTGGATAAGGGGTTGAACAATATCGGATCAGAAGCATGGGGGAATACTTATCTTCTTTTCGACCAGGGAGACGTGACCGGTTACGGGGAGGATTTTGACACTAGTAAAATCGAGTCTTCGCTGTCTTTTGCAGCTATGAACGGTGAAGGAGAGGTAATAGAAATTAAGGAAGCAGTGGCAGGTGACGAGGAAGTTGAGATAGAAAGCGACCACCGTTGGGTGCTAATAATGAAAACGGGTGTTATGAATGAATTCGGGGTTAAAGTTGGTTCGAAACTTATGATAGACACTCTTCCTGGATCATGAAAAATAACCTCTTGAACTAACCCGCGGGCAGAACCTCCAATCCCTGAGCAGGCTGCCCCGGACCCTTTCGGGGTAGTCTGCTTGTTTTTGCTTGAGTTACGGGGAGCAGAGAAAAGGTTAATTGCCCTTTAGCCCGGGCTTGAGATAAGAAGGGAGGTAACCATGGAATTTGAGCGGGTAAAACTGCCGACGGTTCGTGAAAAAAGCAAGGAAAACTCGATAATGTTTAAAGGAGTAAGGCTGGGTCAAACAAGAGAGAGGCCGGAGGAGTTCGAGACTTACCAAAAAACAGTGAGAATCTACCGGACTGCAGAGGGTCCCTTCCTCGTATATGTAACCTTTAATTCGATGAATGGCGAGCTTTACCTTTCCGATTACGTCAAAACGGATAGTTTAGATCCAGGGGAAATCAGGTCTGCAATGAAGAAAGCAGGGGTTTACCCGGGAACCTGCTACGGTAGGGCAATTTATAAGTCGTTCAGATCCTTGGAGAAAATGAGGTAAAGATACATTGCCAGCTGCAAGCAATTAACGAACAGTATCCTGCAACAATCACCCCTTTGACGTTGAATCAGGGTGGTTCTGTATTTTTCAAACCTAAAGCACTAGATGGTTGAAATACAGTCTATAATAGCGTTTTCGCAAAGTTGAAAAATTAAACAGTCAAATATTTTAGTTACAATATATTGACGGTAACAAGGCTATTATAGCATACTTATTAGCTAAAAAGGGCGAATATATTGGTGGAAACACCTATTAAACCCCCGCCAGCCTGGGATATTTTTTCACTTAAGACCGCTTGGCTTTCTCACTTATTAATCGCTTATTAAATTATGTAGCAGCCTCCCGGCCTGGCGTAAAGGACACACCAAGGCTCAAACGTTCCAGCCCGTTCCTCCTTGACTAAAGTCTTGCTGGTTCTACATCCATTGTTAACACTTTTCACAGAAATAGGGAATGAGAGCCTAAAGAACACAACCGTACACTCGAATGTTTTTTCAGCCTTTATGGCGAAAATATTTTATCATGTAATCTGAGGACTGAGCTTAAAAACCCGTTAAGGATTAAAATGTTATAAGCTGCTGAATAATATTTAAATCGGTTCACAGATATCTGAGAAAAGGAAAAAGCATACGCCTGATTAGAGAATAGGCGAATTATAGGGTTATTTTTAATTCTCCAATTTTAAGATCCCTTATCATACGGGATCAACCATGGGGGTGTAGCTCTAACGGGAGAGCGCCTGATTTGCACCAACTGGTAAGAACTGGCCCTTTTAGTGTTTTTAGGTGATATTCTATAAACTCCTACCATAGGGTAATCCCGCTATAATATCACACCTGCCTGCTTACCTATATTTAGCCATGAATATAGATAATCAGGCGTACACTTCTAGTTCCAATCCAAACCGTAAAAATAAGGCAAAAGTACCCGACGGTGAACTTTCAACAAAGCCGGAGATAGAAATTACCGAGGCCATAGACGACTTTCAACTGATAACCAAGGTAGACGGCAGGGCGAAGGCTACCGTGGATCAATACGATTAC
>JAGXKX010000079.1 GCA_018335015.1 Candidatus Bipolaricaulota bacterium | reverse complement strand
ATTCGCCCTTACTGACTTTCAAGCTTTCTTTGATTTTTTTGAGCAACATTACCCCCTTTAGTTAGGTTTATTTTTAGGAAGTTCCTTCGACTCTAACTATAAACAATGTCGACAATTTGGGCAAATTCCCCTTTGATACTTCTCTGACTCAATTGGAGATTTGATAGACTTCCACAAAGGATGGGACTGGATAACAACCCTCTACCCCCCCGGAGATTTGATCTTTAAAATAAGAAGAGCAGTAACTTTCCGAGTTCTCGGCTAATTTGTTAGAGATTCTTTCCGGGAAAGCCTAACAATACCTTAGAGAAGTCAAGAATTATTTGACGGAAGTTTCGCTCAAATAAGACCGACTTGAATGTAAAGGACGTCTTCTCTTACCGGTAACTTCGAACTCCCCACTTAGTTCAATATCTTCTGAGGATCTTCCTATCATGGCTTTGAAAGAACCGGGTTCTGTCACCAGTTCCATATTCCTCCCGTAAAACCCGAGGAGGTCTTTAGGAAGATTAAACGTTATTTTCTTAGATTCACCTGGTTGGAGGTAAATTTTTTCGAACCCTTTGAGTTCCCTTTCTGGACGGGTAATACTGGCTACTTTATCCCTAATATACATCTGGACGATCTCGCTACCGGCAATCTTTCCCGTATTTTTTACACTGCAAGAAATCTCTACGGATGCAGCCGGGTCCACTCTCTTTGGGGAAATCTCCAGGTCTGAATAAGTAAAGTCCGTATAGCTCAAACCAAACCCAAATGGATATAATGGTTCGTTCTCCGTGAAGACGTACCTTCTTTCCTTTGAAACTTTTTTTCTCCTGTAATGCATAGGAAACTGCCCGACCCTTTTTGGAATAGTTACTGGTAATTTACCTCCCGGGTTGAAGTCACCAAACAGCACGTCGGCCACGGCGTAGCCTCCTTCTTCGCCCGGGAGCCAGGCTTCTACGATAGCGGGCAAATTCCGCTGGGACCAGTTTACGGAGAGCGGTCTGCCGTTTATCAACACAGCAACTATCGGCGTATTTGTTTTATGAATTTCCTGTAGTAATTCTTTTTGCACGCCGGGTAATTTGAGGTCTGTCCTGTCGTTGCCTTCGCCCGTGGTTTGACCGTAATTGTTTTCCCTACCTTCAGGGGGGAAGAAGCCAAAGCCCGATTTGCCTCCAATAGCCGTGATGGCTACCTCGGCCCTTTTCGCAACCTTTATTGCTTCATCAAAACCTTTCCTAGAATCGTCTCGTACCTTGCAACCTTCGGCATAATAAACGTCTGTTTTGCTGCATACTTTGTCGTTTATTGCCTCAAGTATCGTTGTTACCTCTGAAATCTGGCCATTCTCACTATGACCACCGTAAGCGTAGTCACCGAGTAAATTCCTCCTGCTATCGACGTTTGGTCCTATTAGGGCTATGGACTCCAGGTCCCTTTTCAGCGGTAACAGGTCATTGTCGTTTTTTAACAATATTATTGATTCGCGTCCAGCTCTGCGGGCAAGGTCTTTGCGTTCAGATCCGTCGAAGTACTTTTCTATCCTGCCGGTATCTACCTCTTCTTTTTCTTCAAGAAGACCCCTCCTGTATTTTGCTATCAAGTTTCTTCTCACTGCTCTATTGACCGTCTCTCGTTCTACAAGGCCTTCTCGAACTGCATTGATCAGTGTTTCTCCAAAGCATTCCGTAGTTGGGCCCTCCAGATCCAGTCCGGCTTCCAGGGCAAGTGCCGCCGCGTGTTTTTCACTTTCTGCCACCGAATGTGTGGTCTCAAGCAATTTTATACTATGACCATCTGAAATTACGAATCCGTCGAAGCCCCATTCCTCTCGAAGTATTTCGGTTAGTAACTTGTTTGAACAAGAGCAAGGTACTCCGTCGATGTCATGATAAGCACTCATTACTGCTTTGACCCCGGCATTATTTACGGCCACCTCGAAAGGGAATAAAAAAGTCTCTCTGAGTTCTCGCTCGGAAACGTTTACGGGACAGTGATTCCGGCCACCTTCTGGTTCACCGTGGGCACAAAAGTGTTTGATAGTAGCCAGTATACCCTTTTCCGGGCCTTCGCCCTGAAGTCCGTCTATGTAACTTTTTCCCATCGTAGCCACAAGGTAAGGATCCTCTCCAAAGGTTTCCTCGACCCTTCCCCAGCGGAAATCCCTTGCTATATCCAGAACCGGGGCAAGAACCTGATGTCCTCCTATGGCTTTAATTTGGTCCTTGATCCTGGTGGTTATCGCTTTTACCAGTCCGGGGTTCCAGCTACTTGCGAGGCCAATTATTTGAGGGTAGGTCGTTCCTCCCAAACCCATGTACCCACTCAGACATTCCTCGTGGACCATTGCCGGAATTCCCAGTCTTGTTTCCTCCTTCAAGTATTTCTGTATCCTGTTTACGAATTTCGCCGTTCTCCCCGGGGGAAATCCACTCTCTCCCCCGGGTTTTGTGATATGACCTATACCGTTTGATAGGACCTTTGTGGCTTTTTCTTCCGAGAACTCTCCGTTCTCAAGCAACTCCCCGGGTAAAGCAGATCCCAGCTGAGAAACTTTTTCCTCGAGAGTCATTTTAGAAAGGAGTTTTTCAATTTCCGGTTTACCTTGTTCTCCGGAAATATCAGAAAACTCATTGGTCATATATCTTAGCCTCCTTCTGCACGGACAATCAAGAAGTCAATTAGGTACTTAACTTGGTAGTAAGTTTGACGTTTTCCTATGCGCTTAGGGTAAAGGTAATATTTGATCGTCTGGCCCGAGAGTGATGGTGGTAATGCATAAAGCCTAGAGCTCTAGATCGTCCATTCCCAGCCGTTGTAACTTTTCTTTCGATACTCCTTCTTCTTTTAGTCCCCGCAATTTGTAATATTCTTCCTTTATAGCATTTAAGTCATCCTGCGGTAACCCCTCACCTTTGCTTCCGCCAGCCGGCAAACGACTTTTCAGTCTATCCGTCAGGTCATCGTCTTCTATTTGATAACCTTCGCGAAAAGCCAAAAGCTTTAACAACAAAAGACCCCGTTCTCCGATATCCAGCATTTCCTCGGGCCCAATGTTTTTGCCCGTTACCGCGTTAAGTGCTTCCCGTAATTCCGGATAGTTATAGCGAGTCCCGGCCCGATTAAAAGTCGTGAAGCGACACATAATTGCGCTATTGGTAAAAGACATAAGGTCTTCATAAACTTTTGCCAGTTCTGCCTTATCTTCCAGTGCCAGCCTATCGTATTTGTCGCCAAAACCGAGCTCGCTTGCAGTTTCGTTTGATTCAAATACAGTATCGTGCATTCCTTCTACGTGGGTGGCTCCTCGGGGACTGGTAGCGTAACTCAATCCGAACCCCTTCTTGCCTCTAGGGTCGTGCATAGGTATCTCCTGGCCCTTTATCTGCTGAGCAAAATTTGTTTCAAGTTCTTTTTCCAGACTTTCTATCCCCCGGGCAAGAAAATCTCCGAATCCCTCTCTTTTTGCAATTTTATCTACCAGCTTGACAATCGTATCCGGGTTGCCCCAGGTTAAATCCAGCCCCTCAGGTGAATCTAGATAACCCTTCTCATGAGCCTCCATAGCGTAGGCTATAGTTACTCCGACGGAGATGGTATCCAGGCCGTATTCGTTGCACTTCTTGTTTGCGAGTGATATAGCGGAAAGATCGTCATTTAAGACGAGAGATCCCAGGGCGGCTATAGTCTCGTATTCCGGTCCGGCACCGCTCACTTTCTCTCCTGAAAATTCAGCATTTACGACCCTTTTACAGCGTACAGGACACCCGGCGCATGTATCCCTTTCAGTAATAAGTTCTTCGTAGAGAGTCTCGCCGCTTATTCTCTCAGCTCCTTCGAATTCGCCCCTGCGAAAGTTTTCCGTGGGCAATATTCCCGTTTCATTTAACCCAAGCACACCTCCGGGAGTACCGTATTTACCAAACCCCTGGCCTTCTTCGTCCATTAATTCACGGGCAAAGTTCTTGCGAACTTCCGAAAACTTTTCCCTGTCGTAATAGTCCTTATTGTTATTTCCTCTAACGGCTATAGCTTTTAATTTCTTCGATCCCATTACCGCTCCAAATCCTGGTCGACCGGCTGCTCTTCCTAAGTCGTTGATGATACAGGAAAATAGAATCTGGTTTTCTCCTCCCGGCCCTATGGAACTAACCTTACTCCCTTCGTATTTCTCTCTTAGTAGAGACTCCACTTCGTAAGTAGTTTTTCCCCATAGGTCTTCGGCCGATTTCAACTCCCCGCTGGAGCCATTCAAAGCAAGGTAGACGGGCTTCTCGGCCTTGCCTCTTACAATTATTCCATCGTAGCCCGATAGAGCGAGTTCGTGAGCAAAGAAGCCACCTGCGTAGGAATCGGAGACGCTATTTGTTTTTGGAGATTTAGCAGATACGCAGTGACGCCCCGCGCCCCCCAGGTTAGTTCCTTGAAGCGGTCCGACTGAGAATAACAACAAGTTCTCAGGGCCCAGTGGATCTTCCCCACCCTGGAGCTCCTCGGCCAGTATTCTGGCTGCTATACCCCGACCTCCGAGGAAGAGGTCGTACCAATTTCCCGGAATGTCGTAGTCCGTAATTTTCTCGTTTGTTAGATCGACGTCTAGATACTTCCCAGCTACACCGTTCATATTCCACTCCTTGTTTTTATGATTTGAGTTTATTAGTTATTTTTCTTCACCGGGATGGTTGATGATCCCAGTTTGAGCACAGCTACGGTTTTGGCTTCCTTTGCCATCTCTTCCAACTCTTTTACAGTGATTGAGGTAAATATCTTTCTTAAATTCTTATCATCTTCAAGGTCGGAAATCAGGAATAAGTTGGCTCGCCTTTTTTCCTTTGCATAAATGTAGGCTTTATGACCACCAATTACGAATTTTTCTCTGATCATTTCCTCGGTTTCATCCAAATTATCTACAGAACTAACCCAATCGTAAAACCTTGAAGATCCCCACCCGTCCTGACACTTTGCGATAAGAATTAGATCGCCACCCGGTTTTACAAGTTCAAGTCCATTTTCTACTGCTTTTTGAGATTGATACAGATCGATATCCTTTGGGTAGCCTCCGGCTTCGACTATCACGAGCTCGGCTTTTCTTTCGTAGGGCACTTTGTAGATATCGTCGACGTTTTCCACCGCCGCCCTGAAAGCCTGGTGTACGTCTCCGGAATAACAGTTGACTATCTCTTTTTGCTGGTTTAATACGAGGTTTACTGAGAAATCTACTCCCGCCAGGTCCGCAGCTTTCTCGGCTGCTTCCCTAAGTGGGTTGTTTAAGTTTCCGGACCGAGCCTCGGGCACATCCATCAATGAATGGTTAAACCTAACTGACTCCGCATCTGCAGTCCCGGGCAGGATGGATTTTGCGCCTCCTCCGTAACCGTAAAGCTGGTGGAATTCCACGTCCCCGGTCAGGACAGTTATATCTGCCGACACGAGATTACTATTTATTAACAATTCTTTTTTCGTACCGTCCGGATAAGTCAACCCTCCTACAGAAGTAAGTTCAGATTGATTATCAGCGTGATGATTTACGATTTTGGGGCCAGGACCCACAACATTCCTCAACTCGCCCATTTCTGCCTTATTTAAGTCTCTGTGTATTCCCGTAGCCACGAGGAATGTGATATTTGTTTTTGGTACTTCGGTAGAGCTAAATTCATCCAGCAATGGATCAATCACCGGTTCTAGCGGAACAGGTCGAGTGTGGTCCTCGACGGTGACGGCAATTGAGGGATTGCCGCTTGAATCCTCTATTAGTTCCGACAGGCTCATACCTCCAACCGGTTTTTTAAGAGAACTCCTAATTATGGTGAAAGGATCATCTCCCGGCATCTCCTCCACGGGATGAATGTTCTCATTTATTCTGCTTCTCGGGAGAGCAACACTTATTGTGTCTTTTCCGTATTTAAATTGAACTTTCATGTCAGTAATTGACCTTCTCCTCTCCGGTTAATCTGAATTGCAGTTGGTAACTGAGTTGTTGCTTTTTTGTTACTCCGGTCTGACCCGGAAAATCCTTCAATTATAGTTCATTAACCAGTCTACATGGGTTAGTCGTTTTTTACTCTTCCAGCTTGATCGTGACGCTTTTGGTCTGGAGAAAGTTTTCGATCGCTTCCATACCCTGTTCTCTTCCGACTCCGCTCTTTTTTACCCCTCCGAAAGGGAGCTGGGGGAAAACGGAGGGGTACTCGTTTACCGATATGCCACCGGCTTTAATACGCCGTGCCACTTCGTGGGCAAGCGATAAATCGTTCGTCCAAATCCCTCCGTAGAGCCCATACTTCACGTTATTTGCTTCTTCTATTACCTCTTCTTTGCTGGAAAACTGGTGAATGACCAGAACCGGCCCAAAAATTTCTTCCTGGTCAAGTTTGGAGCCTTTTTCAACATTCGTCAGCAGAGTTGGCCGGTAGAAGCAACCTTTATTGAGGGTATCTCCCCTGGCAATTTTTCCTCCGGCCAGCACCTCTGCTCCGTTTTCAATTCCTCGATCTACGAGATTTTTTACGCTGTCTAACTGTTGTTCGTTTATTAGGGGTCCCATGTCGGTCTCGTCATTCAGGCCGTTGCCAAGCACCATTTTTTCGGTTCGGCGAGTCAATTCTTCAAGGAACTCGCGGTAGATGTCTTTGTGGACGAACAATCTGGAACCCGCATTGCAGGATTGACCGGATGCCCTAAAGATACCCCCAATAACTCCTTCCGCCGTCTTTGGTATATCTGCGTCCGGGAAAACTATCTGGGGACTTTTCCCGCCGAGTTCCATTACTGAGGGGATCATCTTGTTGCCGGCTTCTTCGGCGATTTTCTTACCTACTTCCAGGGAACCGATAAATCCGATACCGTCTATATTTTCATGGCTTACCAGAGCTTCGCCAGTTTTGCTGCCGGGTCCGGGTATAACGTTAACTACTCCACTCGGCAGCCCGGCTTTCATTGTTTCCCGAGCAAACTCCAGACAGGTTAGCGGTGATTCGATGGGTGGCTTTAAAACGACAGTGTTTCCGGCAATCAAGGAGGGGGCAAGACTTCTGATTGCGAGTTTGAGTGGAAAGTTCCAGGGTGTTATATGTGCCGTAACGCCGAGTGGCTCCCTTAAAGTAAAACTGAATCTTTTTCCTTCGACCGGAATCGTCCGCCCTTCTATTTTGTCGGCAAGGCCTGCATAATAGTGCAGCGTAGCCGCTACCGCCTCTATATCCGACCTAGTTTCGTGTAACGGTCTTCCGCACTCCCTGGTTTCGAGTCTTGCAAGTTCTTCGTCGCGATCCCCGATTCCCTCCGCAATTCTCCTAAGGTATTCGGCTTTTTGGGGCTGATCCAGGTCCTGCCATCCTTTTTGGGATTTAGAAGCGGAATCAACGGCCCTCGAGACGTCTTCAGCAGAGGCGATATGGGTTTCAGCTACCAGGTCTCCGTTGAAGGGGTTTATTACTCCTTGCTTCTCTCTGCCTTCCTTCCAATCTCCGCCCAGAAATAACTTATAAGTTTTCATAAATAACACCTCTTTCCTCGT
>JAGXKX010000078.1 GCA_018335015.1 Candidatus Bipolaricaulota bacterium | reverse complement strand
TACAAAATAATTGGAGGCGGGTTATAACGTAAGAGATTAGTTGGTCCAAAACATCGAACTTTCTATCAGCGAATCAATTGGGAGAGACAGTCTAAAAAACTGTCTCTCCCTAGTACATTAGAGGTGGAAATCTTCCCCCAAGAGCATAATAATTAATTCGTTGCCCGTCCTTTCAATTCAGCGTCGGGTAAATAATACTTTCCTAGAGATTAAACTAAATAAATGAAAAAAGGCAAATTCTTATTTTTTATCGTTATCTTTCTGGTCACTTTAATACTATTACCCGCGGGGCTGGCCGGGGAAGAAGCCTCACAAGCACGGTTAGAAAATCTGATAGAAAAGGGAGATAAAGCTGCAGAAAAGGCCAGATTCGAGACTAAAACGGAAACGCAACTTAGAGAAGCGCTAAATATTTATGAACGAGTTTTGGATCTAGATCCGGACAACACACATTCTCTTAATAGACTATCCTCAGGATACTACACTTTGGCCGAAGCCTACCTGGACTACAATGAAAAGGAGGAAGGTTATCAGAAAGGCTTCGATTACGGCGTGCGAAGTCTCAGAACGAACACGGATTTTAGAAAACTTCACGACAGAAAGGGATTTTCCGCTTTAAAAGATCTACCTGAATCCATAGTTAACGTCGAAGGTCTACTTTGGGCTGCGGGCAACCTGGGAATGCTCGCGGAGACTAAGGGGGTCCTGGAGTCGCTTGACTCACTACCGGCTTTGGTCGAAATGAACGAACGAGTCATAGAATTAGACAGCGGCTATCTAGGAGCTGCAGCTCATAACGCACTGGGTTGTATATCCGCTGAGGTTTTGAAACAGCAGCCATTTACGTTCTGGCAGGTTTTCAACCAAGGTTTCAGCTGGAAGGGGGTTAAAAGCCATTTTGAATCGGCTATCGAACAGACCCCTGAATACCTGGGGCATTATTTTTCCTATGCTTACTATTATGCACTAAACAAGGATAAAGAGGATTTAGCCAAAAGTTTGCTGGAGAAAGTTATTCAAGAGCCTCTAGGAGATTCTTATCCGTTGATGAACAAAGTTGCGAAGGAAAAGGCTGAAATACTTATGAACAAATTTTGAATCGATAATTCCACCGCTAAAATATATAACCCCCTCCCCGAGATCATCCTTATCTTTCCAACAATGGACTAAGGAGACAGCCTTCATCGCTTTCCCGAAAGTAACTGTCGGGATGAAAGTCACATAAAGGGTTATCGTCCGGGGTTCGAGAAGTTGCCCTAGTTGCGAAACTGACCCATATTGTTTTATCTAAATCCAGCTTGAATTGAGGACTTTTGTGAAGATAGGCAAAGGTTAGTTTCCTTTCCACGGGTTCTACTGGAACGGAAAAGACAACTGTTTTCCTATCCTGATCGAAAGAGACTTCCAAAAATCCCGAGTTGTTGTTTAAGTCCTCAATATTCTTCGGCCCTACAAATACAAAACCTTTTTTTCTTCCCCGGTTCAGGGATAAGCTAACCCATAAATCCATTCCAAGATCAGGAAAAACTCCCAAAGGGGGCTGATCCGCCCTGAAACCAGTAGCGGGGTCGCCATCCAGGTCAAGAGCAAACGAGTAGGAGGTATATGTATCGGTAGCCACAGGTATATAGTCGGCAACCTTAAGTTTCATCAGGAGGAGCGAACTGCTTCCATTTGTTTTTTCCACGGAAGCAGACAGGATATCAATAAACGAGTATTCGTCCTCCATCTCCTCGACCGAGAACTTAATCCTGCAGCTACTACAACTTGTTTTGTCGGTATAGCAGGTCTCTAAATCTCCCCGATCATCGGTCAGCATATTTTCCTCTGCCAGAGCACGGTTACTAAAACCGAAACCTGGAGTCACTACAACTGCGACTGCAACTATGAATCCTACATAACAGAATAATGCACCCTTTTTAATCGATAGGTTCATGGCATCACTCCTCTTCCCGTTTGGTAATGGATGAAAAGCCAAACACGTTCTACAGCAAAAACAACATAGCCCGAGCAATCAACCCGTTATCTACCTATTAAAACCAGTGGGGAACGCTCCTTCCTGTCCACCGGGAAATATCCCTCTTCTCTTTGCGATAATATTCCCTATACGCTTCCACAGGATCGGATGACCGGTATTTGTCGTCCATTGCCTGGGGTCTCTCCGTGAGTCCAACCTCCGGTAGGTCAGGTACGTAGTTGCGACACCAGGCTATAACCTGCGTGGAACCGTGTACCTTCTCGTAGCGATAAGTATACTCTTTAAGTAGCTCCTCGCCCAAACTTACCAGCCATTTATAATTTTCTTTACTTTCTCGAGTCCACTTTGCACAAGGGTGATTAACGTGGGTCTTGCTATAGGGAGCTTCGTTTCCGAGTGCTCGATGCCCTGTACATAACAACTGAGCCGTCTCCAGGGTCATCTTAACTACGTGACTGTCGGAATGATAGCGAGCGCATATCTCGGGATCTCGATCGAGCACAAATATGTTCACTGGATCACCTTTTTCTTCTAACTAATCTTAAGGCAAGACGGACTCTAATTCCTCAGTGACTATATCCCCCTATTAACCCCCATTGTTTTTCGAAAATCGATGAGTTATATCCATTTCATGGTTAACCTCCCCACGGAGTCATTTCGATATGAGAATAACAGTAACGGGGAAAACTCCAAACTAAACTGATCTGTTTGGTGGATCATCCAAACTGATTTAGACCGCGGAAACCACTTTTACGATACCCTGGGAACGATCCCAGTCGTGACTCTTGTTGCCAAACTCTTCAAAATCGCCCAAAATATTTTACGACCTACTACTATTTAAGGGAAGTGATAAAATGTCCTGGCTCGCTTTACCCCGCTGGTCTCCCTACGGAGTAGGGGCTGGTATCGGGGTCCTGGTATTGATCAGTTTCATCTTATCGAATCGCCCTATCGGCTGCTCCACGGCTTACGTCAGGGCCAGCGGTCTTGGCGAAATATTGCTCTGGGGAGAAAGGGTTGAAAACAACGAATACTATAAAAAGTTCGTCCCAAAAATTGGCTGGGAGGTAGTTTTGCTAGTAGGTGTAGTTCTCGGCGCACTGATTTCCTCCGGGCTTTCCGGTACCCTAGCCGTAGAAAAAGTTCCGGGGTTATGGAGGGCGGAGTTTGGATCCAGTTTCCTATTGAGGGCTGTTGCCGCGATACTCGGCGGATTTTTTGTCGGTTTCGGAGCGAGGATGGCCGGGGGCTGTACGAGCGGCCATGGTATTAGCGGAACGCTCCAGCTTGCCGCGAGCAGCTGGCTGGCTCTCTTCTGTTTTTTCATCGGAGGTTTCGGGGCAGCCTATCTACTCTACGCAGTAGTCGGGGGGATATAAATGCTTGATAGATTCAGGGAGAAAAGAAGCCTCAGGTTGGTGACCGCCCTGGTAGTAGGGTTGTTGTTTGGTTTCCTGTTACAGAAAGGCGGGGCGACGGATTACGGCGTGCTGGTCAACCAGCTACTTCTGCGAGACTTTACCGTGTTAAAAATAATATTCAGCGCAATAGTCGTGGGCTCCCTCGGGATTCACTTACTGGTACGTGGAGGATTAGTCGATCCAAGTATCAAACCATTCAAACCGAAACCAATAATTATCGGTGGGTTAATCTTTGGTGCCGGTTTCGCCCTGCTCGGCTACTGTCCGGGAACTCTGGCCGGTGCTATAGGAGCCGGTTCCATCCACGCTCTCCTGGGAGCTGTCGGAATGGTTACTGGGTCCAGCGCTTTTGCAAACCTGTACCCGCGAATCAAGGGTTCCATCGAGGAAGGGAATAGAGGAAGGCTGACGATACCGGAGGTACTGAAAGTCGATGTGGGGCTGGCGCTTTTAATCGTCGACCTCTTACTTATTATCATGTTGATCCTAATTGAGATCAGTAGCCTGTGATTTTCCATTATTGAGTTAGTCGTTTTGCTATTTCCAGAGTGTAACAGGTTTTTTTACCTGTACTGTTGCTTTACAGACCTTATTGCCTGTATTATATTAATCGAAGCAGAGAAAAATATTGCTAAATTCGGGAGGATTTAGTTGAATTCTCAAGTTTATGCGGTTCTGACTGGGGACGTCGTCAACTCCGGAGCACTGGAAGGCTACGGAAAATCCCTGGACGAAGTTCTTGAGCTATTTGAAAAGGACTATCGGGGAAAACTACCTCTCAAGGTAGACCGATATTCCGGAGATAGATTCCAACTGCTGCTCGATGTTCCCTGGACCTCGCTCCGTGCAGCGCTTTACCTTTTCACCAGGCTAGCTTCTCGGGAGCCTTCGGTCCGAACCCGAATATCAATTGGTATTGGGGGGATAGTGGACGTACCGGAGGAGCGCGTCTCCACCGGTGCGGGTGAAGCGTTCCGACTTTCCGGTTCGAAGCTTGACCAAATGAAGAAACATCAGCGAGTTACTCTGGCAGCTTCAAATGATGTCTTTAATGAGGATTTAAATAGCCTGTGGCGTGGATCAATGGACCTTTTATCGGCAGTGCTGATGGACCTTTCTTCAGCCCAGGCAGAGGTTATCTGGTACAAACTGAAAGGTCTGACCCAGGAGGATATTGCCCGAAAAACCGGGCGGAGGCAGCAGACAGTTAGTGATATACTGATTGCTGGCTACTGGAGGAACATGGAGGGCTTTCTTCAAGTCTGCGAGAAAGAACTTTCACCTCAATAATATGACAGGTACATATACCTGTATTAGCTAATTACAGGTCAGATTACCTGTATTAAAATGGAAACTACGAAAATTATTAAAGAAATCGCCAAAAGCTTTGGCCTGATTTTCTTCGGCCTAATACTGTCCGGAATCGTTTGGTGGGCCTGGAGAGCGGGACTTGTAAAGAATGTAGGTCAGTACCATACGTACGTAGTGATCCTGGTCGGCTGGTCAATAATAATTTTTCCCGTCGGTGAACTTGTAGGCCATTACTTAAAGCAACGAGAACCGAAAGAATACCAGAGTCCTGGCCTAGAAAGAGCCGGAAAGGTTATTGGGCGATTGGAACGCACGATTATTCTGGTCTTCCTACTCGGAGGTTCCCTGGAAGGAATCGCCTTTTTGGTTGTTGCAAAGTCGATTTATCGATTTGGGGACCTAAAGAAGGGATACGAGAAAAGGGGAAGCAGTGATGAGAGAGAAGAGGCCACGTTTTCAATTTCCGAGTATATCATCCTCGGAAGCCTCTTAAGCTATACAGTTGCTATTATCGGGGGTATTGTAATTAACCTGGTCTTAAGCCACCTGGGACTTAAACCGACACCCCTGTTCTAAGGGGCTTACCTCTAAGGTCCCAGACCGCTAAATCGTTGGCCTGCCTTATCGCGAACACGTTTGTAATAAGAGGAATCATTAAAAACCCGATTCGACTACGCGCCGTTGAATTGTTGGTTCTTTTATGGTGGAATACGTTCGAGTAAGTCCGCAGGATACAAAACAAATGTTTAAAATTGAAGGGAGGAAATTATGAGTAGTACTTCTCGGCAGCGTTCGCGAACTGCAAAACTTATGACAGGTAACATACTGGCCTTTATATTCATGATAGTGATGAACTTTCTGGCCAACTACCTTCCATTGAATAATATCACGACCGCGGAAATATCCGACAGGTACTACAACGTCTTCACTCCCGCCGGCTTTACGTTCGTAATCTGGGGAGTAATTTACATTTCCCTCGCTTTGTTAGTGATATACTTGATATGGGGTGCCATTAAGGGAAAGGAGGGCCCGATCCAGGCTATTTCCGATATTGGCTGGTACTTTGCTGCATCTTCCGTTCTTAACGGGGTCTGGATTTTTACCTGGCACTATGACCTTATTGTGCTTTCACTGGTCGTAATGGTTGCTCTGCTGCTGTCTCTTATTCTCCTTTACCGGCGACTAAGGAGCGGTCAGGTCGCAGGAAACGGTTACTTATTACCGTTTAGCATATATCTCGGCTGGATAAGCGTGGCGACCATCGCTAATGTTGCCACACTCACAGTAAAGCTTCGCTGGAGAGGGTTCGGTCTATCTCGAGAATTCTGGTTCAGCGTGTTGCTTGTTGTCATTATCGCTCTAGCTGCCTATATGATCCTGAGAATTAGGGATTCAATTTACGGTTTAGTGATTTTGTGGGCTCTCGGAGGAATTACCGCTGCAAGGTGGGCTGAAGCTGGTGGTTTAAGCTACGCTGCCGGTGCGACAATAGTAGCTGCGGTGATAGTGTTTTTGATGCTTGCAAGAAAGAGATTTTCTCCGAACCGGTGATATTGGTTTGTAAAATTACCCAAGTTGCTTTCCATCCGTATACTTGACCGCAAGTCCGTACTCATTAATGGGGGAAGTCCGGGTCCAGTGGGTTGTTGGCTTTTTGATCGTCTCTAAGATTAACCTTACGAGTAATTGAAAGGTGCCAACAAACCAGCTCTTCCGTCTGGCTTGCTGGCACCTTACCTTCAAGTAAAGTTTTAGTTAGCTTCTGAAAACTTATTCTATGACCTCTATTTCCTCTCTACCTCCGTATGCATCGTACCATGGCCTTGCTCCTTTATCTATGATCGCGTTCATCTTGGTTATGTTGTCGACTCCTCCCTCTTTGAGCCAGTCTCGTAAAGCCTCTACACCGCTATCCGCGTATTCAGCTATTCCGTTCTGCCAGGTAGCCCGACCACACAGAACTCCGTTCCAGTCGGCTCCTGATTCATTGGCCAACCGAAGACTTTCCCGCATCTGGGGCGCATTGACACCAGCGCTGAGATAAATCATCGGTTTTTTAGCAGCTTCTGCCGCGTCGGCAAAATGTTCGAGTACCTCTTCTCTATCATAAACAGCTTCCTGACCCGCGTAAGCGTCAGTACCTTTTGCGAAGTTCAGGTTAACCGGAATTTCCACTTTAAGCACGTCTACGTTGTACTTGTCGCGAGAAAATTCTGCAATGCTTCTTCGGACTATATCGGGTTTCTGACGGGCAAGGTCCGGGTCGTTTTTCCAGCCCCCGCCATCGGGTCCATAACCCAGAAATTCCAGAAAGAAAGGAATATCGTAGTGAGCGCATTCCGCGCCGACTCTCTCTACAAACGCTTCCTTCTGGCCATTATAGAGCTCGTCCTCATCCGGATGGTAATAAATCAGAAGCTTGACGGCATCGGCACCTTTTTCGATAGATTTGCGTACGGACCAGTTTGGCATCAACTCTTTCATCTTTGCAGGAAGGCTATGGCTGTAAACTTCGGAGTAGTCCCTCGATGCGCTGCTTTTCTCGTAGGACATTATTAGCCCTGTTCCTTCCGATCGGGCTTTGGCACCTGGTAGACCCCACTCCGGGTCAAGGAGAATAGCGCTGGCGTAAGGGGTCAGCTCGGATGATACTGCTTCTTTAAATTCTTCCATCATCTCGTCAGTTACTTCGCTCTTGTCTATTTCGCAGGCAGAAGAGAGGCGGCTAACCAGTGAACCTCGTTGATCCATGGCTGCGGCCTTAATAACTCCATTCTCGTCGCTTAGCTTCTCCATCCTAT
>JAGXKX010000077.1 GCA_018335015.1 Candidatus Bipolaricaulota bacterium | reverse complement strand
ATATTTAAGAGGAACTACAAACCGGCCTCAGTTGAACCAGTTGTTATATGTGGTAGTGACGACACGGCGCTCTCCTGGGTGTGCAGGAAGAACGGTATAAGGCTGGAGATTTTGGAGGTATTTAACAATTAAACCGTAATAATAGACCATAAATATTTCAGTCTGAATCTAAGTCCCTCTTTTCTATATATGCTTTAAGCGAGTTAATCGGGGAAAAATAATTTGCCTTCTCAATCATTTTGCTGTGAAGTCCTTCTGCCTCTTGTACTGTTTTAAGATTTTTTGAAACAGAACGTAGCAAAATTCCGACACTGCCTGTAATTTTTAGATTCTCCTTATTCCTGGCAATTCTGCGTGCATCTCTATCATCAGTGGCCACAATTCCATTGTTTCGGCTTGCTGCAACAATTGTCGCAGCCTCTCCTGGGTCAAGTTTATTGGAGTACTCGTTATATAGACTTAGTTCTGCCAGGCTGCTTAAGGTAAGTGTATCAATCGAGCCTTCTTTTAGATATTTCTTTAAAACTTTTTCTGTTCTGTAACTTTCTTCAAAAATATCCTGCCTAACCTCTTCTGCTATAACTATTCTTTCCGGATATAGGTCTATTAGTAGATTAAAGGCTTTTATTTCACCAAAATTGATTAGAACGGTGCTATCAAAGAAAACTGATTTCTCGGATTTTGCCAAGAATTACAGCTCCCTTATCTTTATGCATTTTCGAACTCCTCAAGAATTTCATCTTCATCCTCTGGCCCAATCCTTACTTCAATATCTAATTCCTGTAGTAAATCGATTATCTCAGTTCTTTTAAATTCTTTTAAGGGCTTTAGTAGTTCAACTAATTTTCCCAGGTTGATATCTTCCTTTTCATAAGCTTTAATGGCTAGGTGAAAATAACGGTCTGGTAGTGCCCTGTAATCTTTTTTCTCTTCTTGTTGTATACCTAGGCTTTTTGACAGAGCACTTGGGCTGTAACTAGAGAGCTTCTTACGATCATTTTCCCCAAGCCAGCCCAGGTTCTGTAACCTATAAAGCATTGCCTGGTAACTAACCCCAAAGTGTTTCTGGGAGTATATGACGTCTTCCGGGGTAACTTTGTTCCCCTTTTCCATCCCTGCTTCCTCGAAAAAATTATTAACACCTTCTGCGGGCATCAAAAAAGCGGCTGCAAATGCATTAGCTCGAATTTCGTGGACGTCATTTCCGTTATTAAATTCCTTATTTTCTAATCTAGTGAGGTGGGAAGGAAATAGGTCCTGATCTCTAAGGAGATGACCATATTCATGGGCCGCCGAGAAATTGGCTCTTCCCAAGTTCTGGTCAATATTAACTACAATGCAGGGTCCCTTTTCTTCGTTAAAGAAAAATACCCCGGCTAAATCGGAGTCGTTACCGAAATGAACCTTTAGAACTTTTACATTTTCTCCTTCCAGTAGGTCAAAAATATCTTTTACAGGAGCCAGGTTGAGTCCCAACCGGTTACGTTCATTCTTAGCAATCTTTTCACCCTCTGAAACTGCACTTGGTCCATAAGAGCTGGTAGGGGAAAACTTGTATTGAGGAAGGTTGAGAGGTACTTCACCGAAAACAATACTTTCGAGCTGAGAATATTTCCTGTAAATGTTACCTGCTTCAAGTAAATGCTCCTTCTCGGTTTGAGTTAAGGATTCCTCTCTTAGGAGACAATTTACCGGTTCTTTCCCATCTTTTTCTTCGATGAAATACGAGAAAGGCTTGTTATAGAGATCAGCGAACCTGGATAATTCCAGGCTGGTAATTTTCTTTTTCCCGTTTTCGATTTTTGATATAGTCGGGCGGGACATATCCAGCCTTTCTGCAATATCTGCCTGGCTGAACCCAAGTTGTTTGCGAATTTCCCGAAGCCTTTTACCTATCTCTTTGTAGCTAAACATCAAAATCACCTCCCCTGACGGTTAATTGTAATGGAATGGAAAATATATATCAAAAATTAAGCTATAATGTTCTGTTTAAGAACTTTTATAAGAATGATAGCCCTTTCCAATTTTATTCCGGATATTTCATTGCCATCAAAGGAAAAAGGTGTAGATTTCCTTCCTTCCCCGTTTTTAATGGTAGAGGCCTTATCTGGCTCCTTCTTGTTAATCCAGTAAAATCATTACTTTTAAGAAAGCTCTAGATAGGTGTCTCCGGGAACTACCTCCGGTTTAAGTATTTCCTCCTCGTGAAAAGGTAATAATAGAAATTTCCCTCGATTAATCCATTTTCACAGGGTTATGCAGGAAATTAAGGTTTCAAAACTTTTTGATCCTTGCCCGACTACCAGCTGTAGACAGTGTTTACGATTACCTTTTTCAGTCCATCCAAACTAAACACCAGGCCATTGGTCAGCTCGAAGGATTCGCTTATCCTGTAGCTTCCCTCTCCGGCTAACTCGCTTATTCCGAAGAGACTGTTACCCTCGTCTTCCCAGTAGATATCAACAGCCACTTCCAGGTTGCCGCCCCCACCTTCCAGAGAGAGGACTCCGTCGTAATCCGTCTTATTGTAGATGAACGAACGACCCTCGTAAGAAAACTCCGTGTCCGAGGATAGCTCGTAGTCGGTTGCCCGAAGTCGCCAGTCCGCCTCGCCGATCCGACGCTGCAGCTTGGTATCCCCGATCGTCTCTAGAAAGCTGACCTTTACGTTACCGATTTGAAGCTCGTTCATTCCGTAACCTTTTAAGTTCAAACCAGTTATCTCGTTCTTCTCCTCCGTCAATTCGCCCGGCTTAATCTCTGTATATACGTCGAAACAGGCCCATTCTAGGTCCAGCGACGGTTCCAGTGATAGGGTCTTTTTATCGGAACTGTAAGTCATTGTGCCGTCGAGCACGAAGCCCAGGGATTCCTCTTCAAGCGAGAATTCGACCGCGGTCTCCTCGTACCCGTTCTCCGCAGTAAATCTGCTGGTAGTATCAAATCGGACCGGGCCAGCCTCGATTCCGTTTATCTCTACCTCGCTCCCCGTATAACCTCCATACCTGCCTTCGGAGTTAAATACGTCGTAACCGCTCCCCGGATCTTCCCCGACCATTTCACCGGGGTTTGGAACCATTCCCAGTCTGGTCTTCAGCTCCAGGGAAACGCCACTTATCTTCATCCCGGAAACCGCTAACTGAAGCCCCGAACCATAGTTACTGCTCACTCCCAGCTCTTTCTCCAGAGTTTCCCTCGGAATCGCTTCCAGTATCTCCCTTAAAGTCAGGGGTGAAATATCCTTAAATGACAATTTACCAGTTTGTACTTTCTTAAGCTCAGCTCTGGCCTCTGTCGAAATATCATCCTCTGTTCCGAAGATCACCTGGTTAGAAATACCTCGTAGTATTGACGGACTGCTCTCCTTTATATCCTCCAGCAGAAAAACGGCTCGGTAGGAGAAACCCCCGTAGTTGACTATTCCCTTGGTTACCCAGAAGTCCAGTTGCTCTTTGTCGAACGAGATACGAGAACTGCCGCCGGCTGTGCCAATCGGGTAGTCGGGACCGAAGTCCTCGGCAAAGTACCCATCCAGGAGGAGACTCATGTCACCTAACTCGGACGAGTCCCCTCCAACCAGAGGTATCTCAAGGTCACCACTCAGTGCCAAACCGGTATCAAACAGTGTGTTGTTCGTATTCGGCCAGTACAGTGCTTGAGTCAGCATATTGGGGTAGTCCGTAAGGTTACCCCTGAGGTGGTCGACTCGAAAGTTCGTAACGGACTCCCCGCCAAAAAATGAGTCACCCGATGAAAGCCAGAGTTCTGTATCGACCTCCCCTTCGGTCCTGGCGCCAGCAGGCGAGGTGAACGCGATGGCCAGACTAACCAGGACGAAGCCGAGGATCACCGTGAAGTTCTTCCCGTTTGAAATCATTGGGTTACCGCCTGAAAGCTCTCTAGTTCTTTACTCATATCTCAACGCCTCCACTGGCTGGAGCTTCGAAGCCTGGCGGGCGGGGAGAACCCCCGAAATTGAACCGAGGACAAAGGAAAACGCGATCGCGCCAATTAGCAGCCACGGACCGAAAGAAGGAACAAAAGGTGCCTCCAGCGCCTGGCTTATGAACCTGCTTGCCAAAAGGCTAAGTCCGACACCGACGGCCGTACCGATTGAGCCTCCAACAAGTCCGAGCAACCCTGACTCCGTCAGGAACAGCCCCAGAATCTGCCCGTTCTTGGCACCGACCGCCTTCATAACCCCTATTTCTCTCGTTCTCTCTAGAACGGCAGTATACATCGTGTTCATCACCCCGATTCCACCGACCAACAGGGATATTCCGGCGATACCGGCCAGCGCCATCTGGATCGTTCCCAGAGCGCTGTTGACCCGGTTGCTAATTTCTTCAGTGGTAATTGTTGTAGAGGCTGTATCGACCTGAGAATAGGCCTTCTCTATTTCGTCGGCGACCTCGGCTACCTCGACGTCTTCGTATACTTCCGCAAGCACCAGGGAGGCCTTGCCTTCGTCTCCGTACAGGGCTTCAACCGCGGAAAGCGGGACGAACAACCCGTTGTCCAGGTCTCCGTAGAAACTGAACTGGCCACTTTCCCCGCCGTCTTCGGCACCTAATATTCCACTCACCGTAAATTCTTGGCCTTCTATTTCTATCGTTCCACCCGCCTTTACCCCCAACTCTCCTGCTATTTCGGGTCCAAGTACGGCCTCTCTCGCATCTCCGTCGTAGGAAAAACGCTCGCCGTCGGATATCGGGAAACCGTCAAAGTAGTCGTCAAAGTCGGAGAGGACGGACGGACTCATGCCTGAAACCCGCAAAAAAGCTTGCCCTTCCAGGTTCTCGGAAACCACCTGGAGGTCCTCGCTGCGAATTGCCGCGGAGACCTTAACCCCGTCAACTTCGTCCATAACGCTTCTATCCAGGTAGGAGCTGGTATCGGCACTCGAGTTACCGAAACCGCCTCGCTGGGTGTCGAAGTTTCCTGGCAGGACGGTGACAGTATTGTAGCCGACTTTTTCGAACTCTCTCAGAATCGAATCCTGGATCCCCTGGCCGATCGATATTAGCGTAACTATTGCCGTTACCCCAATTACGACACCGAGGATCGTCAACCAGGAACGAAGGCTCCTGTTTCTGATCGAATGCCAGGACAGGTTAAGGTAGTCGAAAAACATCAACTACCCCCTCCGTTATCGTGCTCTCCATTGCTGATTTTACCATCGATCATATTCACTATTCTATCGGCGTATTCGGCATCACGCGGGTTGTGTGTAACCAAGACGATTGTCATGCCCTTATCCCTGTTTAGACCTTCTATCAACTCCATGATGTCCTTGCCTGTATCAGAATCCAGGTTACCCGTCGGTTCGTCAGCAAGCAGTATATCGGGGTCATTTACCAGCGCTCGGGCAATGGAGACACGCTGTTGCTCCCCTCCGGACAGTTCGGCGGGCTTGTGGTCCATCCTATCCCCGAGCCCGACCATCTCCAGGAGTTCAGCTGCCCTATCTTCCCTGTCGGACTTGCTTATTCCGTGAAAGGTAAGGGGTAAAGCCACGTTCTCGAGGCTGCTCAAGGTATGAATCAGGTTGAAGGTTTGGAAGACGAACCCGACCTTGTTGCCACGAAGATTTGCCAGTTCGTTCTCGTCGTACTCTGATATGTCGGTACCGTCAAGCAGGACCCGGCCTTCGTCCGGAATGTCGAGCGCCCCGATTATATGCATAAGAGTACTCTTACCGGAACCGGAGGGGCCGACTATAGCGACGAACTCCTCCTTAGTTATGTTTAGGTCCAGACCACGCAGTGCCCGAACCTCGGTCTCACCCATAGTATATTTCTTGGCAACGTTCTGCAGTTCTACCATTATTTCTCCCATACTTAGGATTGATAGCTAAATTCCACCAGTTCGATTCTTGATTTGACCTCACCGTCCTCGATAAGTTCAAAGAAGGCAGGGAAGAGCAATAGGTCTCTCGTATTACGATCTGTAAAACCAAATCGTGCCCGCTGATCCGGGTAATTAGAATGAGTGAAAATACCCATCACGACTTCCAGCCCGGCGATCGTATCTTTGTCTTCGGTAACCAGCCTGCCGCCGTCGGGCAAAATAATACTGTTGTCAGGCTTCAACTCTATATTCTTGTCGTCTATAATGGAAAGGGGACTGAGGTCAATACTTATCGATCCCTCTTCGCTGTACTGAGTACCACCGGCGCTTGCTCCCCCGCTTGCTCCGAAAGCCGTGGAGACGTCCTCTCTGCTTCGGCCCGGACTGGAAACCGTTTCCGTGACCTCGAACTTGTCACCCTGGGGTTTTATTTCTATCGTATATTCTCGCTCCGGCGCCCCGCTGTTCGGTTCGCTTATCAGAAAGACCGCTCTGAGCTTCCCGCCAGGGTACTCTCCCATGCCAAATATCCCAGCCCTCGCGTTTACCCCTATCAAGCTGAGGCCCAGGATAATGGCGAAAACCACCAACAATGCTTTACTTGGACTTAACTTCTTGATAAAAGATTTCATTATGACCTCCATTTATTAGAAAAATTCCTCTTCTATCGCTTCCAGCAAGTACTCGAACTTATCCTCTCCGGCGAGAAACCTGTAAATATACATCAGCCCAAGTATTCGGTCTTCCGGCTTTATCTCGTCCGCACACTTGTTCTTCAATTCGTCTAGTTTCTCTTCCCCTTTTTCAGTCATCCCATAATACTGCCGGTTGTTATTCTCGCTTTCTTCTACCTCAACCTCCTCCAGAAAACCCTCGTCATCTAGTCTTTCTAGGGCCCCGTATATGGTGCCCTGCCCGGGCTGCCAGTAGCCACCGGACTCCTTCTCTATTTCCTTTATAAGCTCGTAACCGTAGCGTGGTTTCTCCTCCACGAAAGAAAGCAACAAGAGACTCATAAACCCTTCTGGGTTGCGCACTTCGATTCCTCCCTGACATTTATTACGTTACGTAATATTACGTTCTGTAAAAAGGTGAATCAATCGCCATTCGATCGAAACCTGATACTCTTTCACTGGGCAAATTATTTTCCTTTCGATAGATTGACAATCTACCGACAACACAGTTTCAAAGAATACCCAAACTGTGACTCATTGCTATGATAGTATCGGAGATTAAACTGTGGAATTAACTGTTATAGATGACGATGGAGGCACTGACACAAACACTAAAACCGCCGATATAATTCAGGAGGGTGACTGTTAGAAGTAGTGGTGGGTTAATCTTTTATACGCTGTAGCATCTTATCATTAGTCAAAAAACCATCTTATCGTTGGTTTTCTAAGCGGTTTTTTCAGGATTTTATAAGTACGAACAAAAAGAGTAACTAGATTATTCTGGTAACTGGGCTGCTTAAATGGGCTCTACAATCACCTCGTTAGTGTTCCCTGCATGACCCTGAATTACTCTTCCTCGCTTTTCTCCACGGCCACCCAGGACTCGTACAGGAGTTCGGGCTCATAGATCAACCCATCGACTTCTACTAGTGGCAATTGTTCCAGTGAACTCTTTGGAACACCTTCTTCTTTGATTTTTATCAGGTTCTCTTCACATCGACCGAGTATCTCCCTATATCTCTCTACCTCACTTTCGTTAAAAA